>JAYTON010000613.1:0-4934 GCA_043747725.1 Saprospiraceae bacterium | reverse complement strand
TCCATCATCCTGCGGTCTGGAATTTAGAAACGTTGGATAGCTGCCCACGCCAAAGAGAAGTGGACTTAAATTACAGACCCAAATATTCAGATATTTTCTCGGATTCCAATTGCCAACGCCACCACGCAAAGGATTTTTGACATTATTGGCATTGGTAAAACTGAGAGCCGTCGTCTGTGTATGGGTAATGCCCGTTGTGACATTGCCGATTGTATCGCGATTGGCTAAACAAAATTCTATCTCAATATCTGCTCCCAATGGCTTCCATACTGAGGGGGTCTGTGTCGTATCTGAATTGCGGCGGCGAAAGTCCCGGTTGAGGACATTTATTTGATTGCTAACCTCTGCATCCGTCATATTTTCCGTAATTGAATTATAAACGATGTGAACCACAACGGGGATAGTGGTGGTAGAACGTGTTTGTAAATGGGTTTTATTTTTTAAAATCCAATCGTTAATTTGATTTTCAACTGAAAGATTGGCTTCATAAGGTGGCGTTGCACAAGGGGATTGAGCATGACCACTACTTATAAAAATTAAAATTGTGAGGATATAAAGGGGATATTTCATTTAAACATCTGTTTTATAAGCACTTTTAAGTAAACAAATTTACAAAATTTATGCTATAATTGCAGTCTTAAAATATAAAAATGGACTAAGCATACTTTCATTCGATGAATTTGATTATTCCCCTTACAATTGTTTTAACCATACAATAGAGTTTGAACCTAAAAAGTACTGCATTCAACATTTGGATAATAAAATACCGATGGTTTTTGCACTTGTTGCGGCTAAATAACAATTAAGAATATTCTAAAGCCCTGAAAGGGCAAAATATATTAGCATACGGTGAATCCCTATGAAAAAATATAATAAATATGAACAATAAAGACAATGCCTCCGATGAATTGAAAAATGGAATACATCGTGAGTATTTTAAAAACGGCATAGTTGCTTGCGAAGGGGCATATCACCATAACAAAAAAACAGGCGCGTGGTATTTTTATTTGCTCAATGGTCAAGTGAAAGCTAAAGGTCATTTTGATAATGATAAAATGATTGGCTCATGGGTTTGGTATCGTGAAAATGGACACCTTTTGCAAGAGGGGGCGTTCGAGGATGAAAAGAAAACAGGCATTTGGAAAAGGTATCATCCCAACGGTCTTTTATATGATGAGGGTGCATATAGCCAAGGTGAAAAAATAGGCGAATGGAAAACCTACAATACTGAGGGGGTGCTAATCAAATCAAGATTTTATAAATCCAAATTGAAGGATTGAGATATTATGATATTGAGATATTGAAATAGTTATTCAGATATTTATTTTCTTAACATTTTTTTCATTTTCAAAACCTAAAAGTTAAATTCTAACGTTCTACTTACTTAACTTGATAACAGTTGAAAATAAATCGTTTGCCCCCTAACCCCCAAGGGGGAACACCTTAAGAAGAATTGGAAAATAAGAACTAAATTAATAAATACTTCCAAAGCGTTCCCCCTTGGGGGGTAGGGGGCAAACGAATACTCACATCCACCTAATTTAAATCAAGAATTACTAACAACTAACTATTTTATGGATAAAATTAAAATCCTTTGGGCTGACGACGAGATTGACTTATTGAAACCCCACACCATGTTTCTGGAAAAAAAAGGCTACGAAGTGATTACCGTTTCAAACGGTCACGATGCTTTGGAAGAATGCGAAACCAATAAAGACATTGATGTTGTTTTCCTCGATGAAAGTATGCCGGGCTTAACGGGCTTAGAAACCCTTTCGCGCATTAAAGAAATGCAACCCAATCTGCCCGTCGTGATGATTACGAAAAACGAAGCGGAACACGTGATGGAAGATGCTATCGGGCAACAAATCGCTGATTATTTGATAAAACCTGTCAATCCCAATCAAATTCTCTTGTCTTTAAAGAAAATTATCGACAATAAACGCCTTGTGAGTGAGCGCACCACATCGGATTATCAACAAAATTTTAGGGAGCTTTTTATCCAAATCCAAAGCGGTATGGATCATGTGGAATGGGTAGATGTTTATAAAAAACTCATCAATTGGGAATTGCGCCTTGATGCCAGCGGTTCGGATGATATGTCTGAAATACTCGCTACGCAAAAGCAAGAAGCCAATACGGAGTTTTCAAAATATGTCGGCAAAAACTATGTGGATTGGTATGGCTCAAAAAAAGATAGCGCCCCGACCATGAGCCATAACCTTATGAAGAACAAAATATTCCCTCACGTGGGCGATGGCACCCCTTCAGTATTTTTGCTTTTAGACAACCTCCGTTTCGACCAATGGAAAGTCATTGAGCCTTTGATTTCAGAATTGTTTAAAGTTGAAGATGAAGACTATTTTTATAGCATATTACCTGCTTCTACGCAGTACAGCCGCAATGCTATTTTTGCCGGCACGACGCCTGCCGAAATTGAAGCCCGTCACCCCGATTGGTGGCTCAATGACAATGAAGAAGGCGGTAAAAACTTACACGAAGCTGACCTTTTAGCGGAGCAAATTCAGAAAATCCATCGGAAAACATGGAAATTCGACTATTTTAAAGTGACTAACGTCGGGCATGGTAAACAATTAGAAGACAATATCTTGAATTATTTGAGAAATGATTTCACCGCTATTGTCTATAATTTTATAGATATGCTCTCTCATGCTCGCACGGAAATGGAAGTGCTGAAAGAATTGGCAGGTGATGAAAAGGCTTATCGCTCACTCACTCGCTCTTGGTTTTTAAATTCACCTTTATATACGGCTCTGCGTAAAATATCTGAAAAGAAAGTGCGCTTATTCGTCACGACTGACCACGGGACGATACGCGTCAAATCGCCTTCAAAAGTAGTTGGTGATAAAGAGACAACAACGAATTTGCGTTATAAAGTCGGTAAAAACTTGCAGTACGATAGGAGAGATGTGTTGGAGATTCGGGATCCTAAATCTATCGGCTTGCCACGTCCGAATGTGAGTTCTACTTTTATATTTGCCAAAGAAGATGTCTATTTTTTGTATCCTAACAATTACAATTATTACAATACTTATTATAGAAATACCTTTCAACACGGTGGTATTTCTTTGGAGGAATTGATTTGCCCTGTGATTCGGCTTAAAAATAAATAGGTGTTTTTTATTTGAATCAGGATTATTAGGATTAAAAAGGATGCTAAAGAAACGCACTCACGTTTTCCTTAGCATCCTTTTTAATCCTATACATCCTAATTCAATCTATTTAACTGTCACCCGCACCCCCTCAGTATGTGAAGTAAATTCAGGTGCATACATACACTGAATCGTCGTCACGCCATTAGAGAACTCGCCTTTGTGATTAATCACCAACGGATATTCAAAGACATACGTGCCTTTTGGTAAATAATCGAAGAAGAAATTGGTAGAGGCATCGCGCGTGCTTTCGTAATAGCCCAAACCGCCTTGGTATTTGTAGCTGCTCAAAACATTGGTCGGCTCGAAACTTGAAGCGCGCATATCTTTCATGTGCACATATTCCATGTCTCTATCTACGCGCAACTCGATTCTGACCTTAATTCTATCGCCCGGACTGAGGGGTGTCTTGTCTGTAATCGGCGTGATGACTTTTCCTTTGTCGGTATTGTCTTCTTTGAAAAGTTGTTTCACCATTTTCAGCGGCGTGTCTTTGAATGATTTGATTTTATCCAAATTCTCAAAATATTGCCAATACATGGCGCCCCAAGCCACCACTTTATTGGGATTGGTGACTTTCACATCGCCCATGCCAGCCGTTATTTCATCAGGTTTGTAAGACGTTTTGAAATAACCTGTTCCGGCTTCTTTAGAAACTTTACTCATGTCTAAATCCTTGTTATTCAATGAAATAGACACATCTTTATCATCCACTAACCAATTGTCACCTGTTTTCAATAAAGCATAAACCGCACTCGCTGTAGCCTTCGTTGTTTTCCAAGCATTGGTTTGTTTATTTTTCAAGAGCCATATTTTTAAATCATCAACGGCTTTATCGTCTTTCACTTCATTGAATAACTCAATCATCAAAGCCTGTGTTTCAATCGGCATTTGATACCAATAATAGCCGCCTTCGTTTTTCCAATACATGCCCAATTCATCGTTGTTGATGGCTTTTTCTTTCAGACTTTTAACAATTTTATCAGTCGTTGCGCCTTTATCAAAACGCTTCAACGCTAAACCAATCAGACCTTGCTCGTATTGAGATTTTGACAACCAATATTTTTCAGATTGATTGAGGAAATATTGGAACACTTTATTAGAATTCAAACTTTCTGTTTTGAAAAATGACCGCGTGTAGAGGTAATGAATAGCGATACTGCTCAAATGGTCGTCTTCCATTTTACCGCTGCCTTTTTTCACTTGTTTTTCAATTTCAGTATAATATTCCAAAATACGCTCATCGCAATAAGCCACTGATTTATCAATCATTGCCTTGGTTTTGGCATCATCTGCAAGGGATTTTACGCCCAAAGCATTCAGATGCCCAAACCCCTCAGTCATGTATTGCGTGATGTACCAATTATCCCGTCCACCCGGAAACCAGGCGAAACCACCGTTTTCCAATTGCCGTTCTTGCATTTTTTGAATGGCAGCTTGTGCTTCATTCGCCATTTTATTAAGGTCGAAAAGCAAGCCGATGTTTTTCTTTTGAACCTCTTCGCGTTGTGCATCGAGTACCCAAGGCGTTTCTTCCAATAATGCCGTTTTCAACTCTTGGTTTTTACTCAAATTGCTTTGTAAAGCAGTCACATCTATATTTTTCCAACGGTCAAAAACGCTTTTGATTTGAGGATGTGCATTCGCAACATTGGTCGCTAAAGCATTCGCATAAAAACGGCTGAAAATCTGCTCGGTACAATCGTACGGATATTCCATGAGGTAAGGCAAGGCTTGAACCGCATACCACGCTGGATTTTG
>JAYTON010000612.1:0-2903 GCA_043747725.1 Saprospiraceae bacterium | reverse complement strand
AAAACCCGCGTCAACAAGCCATTGTGTGCAGGGATATTGCCGAATTTTATGCTGATACTGCCGATTTTAGAAATGCTTATGACTATGAAGTATTGCACAATCAATTCGTTAAAAAGCATTATGAAGAGTTGAACAGTATTAAAATCAATGAATTAGAATTTAAATATGAAGCGGAACGCCGCCGTAAAGAAGCAGAAATGCTCAGGTTGCAAGCAACGAGCCTACAAATGAAGGCGTTGAGAGCGCAAATGAATCCGCATTTTATGTACAATGCTTTGAATGCTATTCAAAATTCGATTACTTCTAATAATACCGATTTTGCGGAAAAATACCTCGCCAAATTTGCCAAACTGATGAGAGAGAGTTTGGAATATTCAGAATTAGAAATTATTTCTTTAGAAGATGAGATTGAATTTTTAGAAGATTATTTAATCATTAATCAAAAACTGCGCTTTGAAGACCGTATGCAATATAAGATTACGGTGGATGAAGAATTGGAAGATGATATTCTCGGTGTGCCGACTATGATAGTTCAGCCTTATATTGAAAATGCGATTGAGCATGGCTTACGCCCTAAAAAGGGTGGTTTGATTAAAATAGATTTTCAATTATTGGATGAAAAAACGATACTTTGCATCGTGGAAGACAATGGCATCGGGCGCGATAAAGTAAGAGAAATCCAAAAACGTGATGACTATCACCTCAACCATAAATCGCTCGGAACAAGTATCACTGAAAAACGCCTTGAATTGCTACATGGTGGTCGAAAAGATAAATTTTTGGTTAAAATTACAGACCTCAAAGACCCCCTCAGTAATGAAGCACAAGGCACGCGTGTAGAGATTCAAATTCCGATTGTCGAGATGCCTTATAAGCAAGCAAGTTTATAAAATGTAAAAATCCATTGAAACCAATAACTACATTTTAAACAAAAAGAATACATGAATTTAACGACTGAATCTCCTTCGAACTACGATAATCTTGAGAAAAAAAGCATTGCTGAACTCATTAAAGCAATGAATGATGAAGATAAAAAAGTGCCTTCCGCTGTTGAAAAAGCACTCCCTCAGATTGAAGCATTTATAGAAGCCGCTTACGAACGGATGCGAGAAGGCGGACGTCTTTTTTACATTGGCGCAGGTACAAGCGGTAGATTGGGCATTTTGGATGCCAGTGAAATTCCGCCGACTTATGGTGCCCCTTCGGATTGGGTTATTGGATTGATAGCGGGTGGTGATTATGCCATTCGACACGCTGTCGAATTTGCTGAAGATGATGTAGAACAGGCTTGGCATGATTTGAAAAAATATGAACCGGATGCTAATGACATTTTGCTCGGCATTGCCGCATCGGGCGGTACGCCGTATGTGGTGGGTGGGTTAGAACGCGCCAATACTGAGGGGTTGCTAACAGGTTGCATAGTTTGTAATGAAAATTCACCAGTGGCACTAAAGGCATCGTTTCCAATTGAGGTGATTGTGGGTCCTGAGTTTGTAACGGGTAGTACGCGCATGAAATCGGGTACTGCCACCAAGCTTGTTTTGAATATGATTTCCACGACGCTCATGATTCGGATGGGTCGTGTGAAAGGCAATCAGATGGTGGATATGCAATTGACCAATAAAAAACTCATTCATAGAGGCGTACTTATGGTCATGTTTGAGTTGGATATTGATGAAAAAACGGCGTCTCAATTGCTCAATGAATATGGTTCGGTGCGTAAAGTTATTCTGAATTATAAAAAAATAGAATGACACTACCCACCAGTATTACATCACAAAATGGGTATTTGTGAGAAATTTTTTCTACATTTTGAACTCAATCAGACATTTTGTCGCTTTTTTTATTCATAAAATGACAAAATGTCTGATTGAGTGGATTGGTATTGAATTTGCACATTATTAATTAAAGTAATTAAAACACAAATTAATAATGAAATCAAACATTCAGATTCCAAGAGAGCTTTTAGCTCAAATCGATTTTCAAAATACAGTCAACGGTGGTATGGCAAACGCCATATCAACAGGTTGGAGAGATAAAGATGGTTACAGAATGATTCTGAAAGCGCCGAGTGTAGATATTGAAAAAATACATATCGAAACAGCTAATCAACGCTTTTCTGTTTTCTATATGCTCCATGTATTAGATAGCACAGTTCAAATGCCTTATTTTTTGGTCAATTTACCCCTGTCGCCTGAAATTGATGTGAATAATATTTCAGCGCGTTTGGAAAATGACGGACGGATTTCAATCCATGCCCCCTTCAACGATTGGGCGAAAGGACAAAGCCGACACATCGATATTGATATATAGAAAAAACAAAAATTATTAAGAGCTATTGGTTATTAAGGTAACCAGTTATTACATTTTTAAAATATTGTTAATCAGTTTTATAGAATAGAAATAACTCATAACCCTTTTTACTCCAACTTCATTTTCGCTCTATAATCCTTTTGTGCAATAGGTACATTCACAGTCGGATAAGGTAGCACATTATAAAGTATCGCTCTTTTTCCAAATAAAGTAAGAGTATCTGGCTTTGGTGGGTTTGATAAACCCAAGACTTTAAGTTTCTGTGTGGTTTGTTCCGAGCCTTTTGTAAAGGTCAATTTTGCAATTGCCCAACCTGCTTGGATACATGTAGCACCATTAGGGCAACGACTATCCTATACATTGTCCAAACTCACCTTAATATTTGTAATCGTCACAGGATTACCTTGTTGGACTTCAAATATTTCATCCAAGCCTACTTCTGTTTTATCGCAGCTGGATATTGCAAAAGCAATCAAAATCAAAAAAAACATTTTTTTCATTGCATACAGTTTTATTATTATCTTTCATTGCCATTAGTAATTTAAATGGTCAAATGAAGATGCCTTATTATGGTCATAGAACAATTAAGC
>JAYTON010000611.1:0-6044 GCA_043747725.1 Saprospiraceae bacterium | reverse complement strand
AAAAATGCCGATGATTTCTGCGATTATGTCATGATGAACGTGTATGTCGGCTTAGTCAGCGGCTCTGCTTTCGGCGAACCGAATTGCTTCCGCTTGAGTTATGCAGCGAGTGAGCCACAATTGCGCGAGGCGATACGCCGTATTAAAATGGTGGTGGATTCGTTGAAGTAAAATGTTTTTAAGATAAAATGTCATTGCGAGATGACGAAGCAACTGAGGGGTGGTTTTCTTAATTGGAAATCACCCTTTTATATAGCTCTTTCCCTTCTTCATCATAAAAAAACACTTGTAACACACCCGAAGTACTTAACTCAATCTTACCAAAACCCTTTACATCGTCATTGTACCAATTCACCATTTTATCCCGATTATCCACTTTCCTCGTTTCACCACCGTTGCCACAAACGATTTGAGTCACATTATTTTTGATGATGATTTGTTGGTCGTGGTCGTGTCCTGAAATCCAGGTAATGTGTTTATATGGAGCAATGTGTTTTTCAAATTTCTTCATCATCCGTTTGTAAGAAGGCTGAGGCGACATCCCTCTCGCAGCCCGATACAAGCCAGCCACGCCGAAAATGGCGAAAGGCGTATAGTTGATTAAAAACCGAATAGGTTGCAATTTTGTCGAGTTCGCCCCTGTAAAATATAAGGGGTGATGCGAAACGATAGCAATTTTTTGACCTCTTCCCTCCGCTTCTTTCAAATAAGCGTCTAATTTTTCAAAAAATAAAGCTTCCGTTTTGCGCTTAGAATTATCTATGAGTTTGACCCGATGAAACAATTGTTGATGCACCCACCAATCCGTATCAATCATCAAAAGCGTGATGCCATCCAACTCAATTTTTTCAGGACCGGGCAGCCCTGCATATTGAAAATAGTGCGCTTGTTCAACAGAATATTGCTTCAATGAATCGCGCATATATTGATTAACCAAGTTGCTTTCTCTTTCTATATATTCCAAACCATGCGTTTTACCCATTTGCCAATCGTGATTGCCGGGAATCATATACGCTTGTCCGCGATGATTTTTCAGAAGATTTAATTGAATTTTCATCTTCAAAACATCTTCTTCATGGTACTTATCTCCTTCGGGACGAATGCCTTTTGGATAAACATTATCACCTAAAAACAGCACGCAACTCGGTGTATCCGAACTGATAGCTTGCCCAAAACGCACATAATTCTTAGAAATGATGGCTTTTTTACCCGTATCGCCTATCAAATAAAGGCGAGTGCGCGTGGTATCTTTCGATTGGCTCATTAAACCATTCACACAAAACACGATGGTTGAGCATATCAGAATGGGCAATCTTAATTTGAGTGAAAAAATCATGAGTAAAAATTTTAATGACCTTTATTAACAATCATAAATTTTAAATAGTCGTACAACTGATTCAGGCAACCCCTCAGTATAGTTGCCTTGAAAAGGTAAAATTACAATCTTTTCAATCTTTTCAATTTATTTTGAAAATTGATAAAACATTTTAACCTTTAATTGCATTTATATTTAGATATTTGTGAAATATAAAATTAAAGCACGCCTGCTCATGCAAGACATCATTAAAAAAGCTCACCTGATTATCTATCGAATTCGCCAACGCGGTTTGGAAGTTTTCCTCGTTAATCACGATATTGAAGGTGATGATTGGCATTTGCCGCAAGCCCCGATGCAGAAAATGCAGAAAAATGCCATCGAATTAGACCCGGTCAGTAAAGACGGTGAGGAATTTCAGGCGTATGCTGTTGAAGGTGATTGGCATGACATCCCTTCATTGAAAGGTTTGATTAAGCAGGACGTGAAATTTGTAGCGGATAAAGTGTTTGAAGAATTGGAAAAACATGGCACTTACTTCGCCGTGAAAGATGCTTTCAAAAAAGTCATGCCACAGCAATACACTTTTCTAAGTGAACTCAAAGAGATTATTTCTGAAAAAAATTCAGTGAAAGACCTTTAAAAATAATGATGAGTGATGAATGATAAATGATGAATCAAAAATAGCGAATGGACTGGTGTTCATTCGCTATTTTTATTTTTAAATGTATTTTTTATTTAAAACGTTGATAATCAATACTTTAACTATCTCAATATCTAATATCTCAATATCTTTTCTCTAATATCTCACTATCTTTTTTCAAATCAAACGCAGGCTTTCTACATAAGCTACATAATCCTTGATGGCTAATTTGGCAGCTTCCAAACGAGCTTCATACTGAGGGGTGATGTGGTGTTTGGCGGCGATAAACTCTGGTAAAGTTTTGTCGAAAAATTGGTAGGTTTGGACATGGTCTTCTATTGTTTTATTGGTCTGTTTGAAGCTGGCATTTTTCAATTGGCTTTTAGCCGCTTGATAAAAAGCTGGGACTTTATCAAGTTTTTCAAAAAGAATTTGCAAGCGGTGCTCGGGGGTATCGAACGATGAATTCAAAATGCGTTGAAAACCATATAGCACGTTAAAAACCGCTGGACTTGTTTGATAATCAATCAAATAAACATTGATATTTTTTAAAATGTTTTTAATTTTTGAATAACCACCCCTGACAGAAATAGTCATTTGAGAAGAATCAAAATGATTCATGGCTTCTGAAAAATGGTCATAAAAAATTTTGACAGAATCCATCGTTGGTGCATTTGGAATATGCAAATTAGGCAATTCAGGGTTGTTGATACTGAGGGGGGTCTCGTCGGGAAAAAGTTTGGCGTAGTCGCTGACAAATTCAGAAGCGACCGTATTGAAATCTTTTTCTTCTATTTGTTCGCACGAAACAATTGACAATGAAAGCGTTATGAATAGTATTTTTTTAAACATGAATTACAAGTTTTTAAATTCTCAATAGTATTTTACCTTTGCGGCACAATTTAAAAATTTTTTATGAAAGCTCTTGCCGAAACTCATTTTCATTTGCCCAATCAGACCGCTTTTTATCGCGGTAAAGTACGCGACGTTTATACCGTTGGCGATAAATTGGTGATGGTGGCATCCGACCGTATTTCCGCTTTTGATTTTATACTCCCCCGTCCTATTCTCTTCAAAGGTCAGGTTTTAAATCAAATTGCAGCGCATTTCCTTAACGCGACAAAGGAGATTTGCCCCAATTGGCTCATTTCGACGCCCGATCCGAATGTAGCTATCGGTTATGCGTGTGACCCTTTCAAGGTGGAAATGGTGATTCGGGGATACTTGACTGGTCATGCTTGGCGCACCTATTCGTCGGGTGAGCGGATGCTTTGCGGCGTCAAAATGCCCAACGGTTTGCGTGAAAATGACGCATTTCCTGAACCCATCATCACGCCCACAACTAAGGCTTCAGAAGGTCACGACGAAGACATTTCGAGAGAAGATATTATTGCTCAAGGCATTGTAACAGAGGCAGATTATATTCAATTGGAAGCATATACAAGGGCATTATTTCAGCGCGGCACTGAATTAGCCGCTCAACAAGGCTTGATATTAGTCGATACCAAGTATGAATTTGGTAAATTAGGCAATAAAATCGTCGTCATTGATGAAATTCATACGCCCGATTCTTCCAGATACTTTTATACTGAGGGGTATGCCGAGCGTCAATCCACAGGCGAAAAACAGCATCAACTGTCTAAAGAATTTGTCAGAGAATGGCTTATGGCAAATGGTTTTCAAGGAAAAGACGGTCAAATAATGCCTGAAATGCCTGATGATTTTGTCAATTTGGTCACTGATAGATATGTTGAACTGTATGAAAAAATAACGGGAAAGGCATTTGAAAAGGCGGAAGGTTCGGACATTTTGAAGCGCATTGAAAGGAATATTTTGAAAGCATTGTAATTCAAGAGTGTTCCAAGGGAATCGCTTTGGGAAAAAGTGAAAATTAAGCTTCGATTTATGTTTCCTCCTAACCCGCGATGGGGGAATACCTGAGGAAGAAATGGAAATATGAACTAAAATGTTTGATACTTCCAAATCGTTCCCCCTCCGGGGGTTAGGGGGAAAACGATTCACTTTTCACTAAAATATGAGGTAAAATAGTCGTTTTCAACTGTTTTAAAAGCTGCCTATCTTCCTTTAAAACAATATAATTTGAATCACTTAAAATTTTAAATAGAGGCACTTCAAACGGTACTAAAAGATAGGCGTCATCCATAAAAAGAGGTAAATGTCGATTGCCAATTTCGTAACAAACCGCTGCTGTTTCGTAAGCATTTCGAGGTTTTATGACCATCACTTCGCAAGGTAAAATATGAATGGCGATGATGCTCAATTCATCTTCAAATAAAACATCCCCCTCAGTATATTGCGGATTTTCCCCTAAAAATTTGAGATTCAATAAAGTACCGCCCCTTGTTGCCCTCGTTAATATCCTTTTATTCATTTCAAACCATTCCAAATCGAGCCAATCAACTGGGAGTTGAAGATCATCTAAATTTTTTAAATTGCCTTGTTTTTGTTGAATCAACATTTATCAGGAATGGGAAATTTGAAAATTTAATTTAGGAATTAAAATCATTATTGTTGAAAGGATTTTGTCTTAAAATAAAGTATTGATTTTCAATAATCTACAATGCTCCTCGACTAAAGGTTTAGTAAGCGGAAATTGATTTTTTTCAAAAAAAATCAATTTCCGCTTACTAAACCTATGCACGACACGTTTTACGCTTTTAATCAAAATCCTATGAATACTATTGAATTAGAATAAAAAATAACGTTGCGCCAAAGGTAATACAGCTACTGGCTCGCACGTAATATGCTCGCCATCTACTTTCACTTCGTAATTTTCCGGATTGACTTCAATCAATGGCGTTTTATCATTGTGTATTAAATCTTTTTTAGATATAGTGCGGCAATTTTCAACGGGTAAAATCATTTTTTGCAAATCATAACCGGCTATCGCACCATTTTCTAATGAAATTTTTGAAACGAACGTCACACACGTTTTATGCAAAGCCTTGCCATATGCCCCAAACATATATCGATAAATGACAGGTTGTGGAGTTGGAATGGAGGCATTCGGGTCGCCCATCCGCGCGGCGATAATCATCCCACCTTTTATAATCATTTCGGGTTTTACGCCGAAAAAGGCAGGTTTCCAAAGCACAATATCCGCTAATTTCCCAACTTCCAAAGAACCCACATGTTGAGAAATGCCATGCGTAATAGCGGGATTGATGGTATATTTAGCGACATAGCGTTTCACTCGATTGTTGTCGTTTTCAGTATCTTCAGGCAGAAAACCACGCTGTTTTTTCATTTTATCAGCCGTTTGCCATGTCCGCGTAATGACTTCCGCCACGCGACCCATCGCTTGTGAATCCGAACTCATCATGCTAAATACGCCTAAATCATGCAAAATATCTTCTGCGGCAATGGTTTCAGGGCGAATTCGAGAATCCGCAAACGCCACATCCTCAGCAACAGTTTTATCCAAATGGTGACAAACCATGAGCATATCGAGGTGTTCATCAATCGTATTTTTTGTAAACGGTCGCGTCGGATTCGTTGAAGAAGGCAGCACATTCGGAAACATCGCCGCCCGAATAATATCAGGCGCATGACCACCACCTGCCCCTTCAGTATGAAAGGTGTGAATGACTCGTCCATTAATGGCGGCAATGGTATCCTCCAAAAAGCCGCCTTCATTGAGGGTATCGGTGTGAATAGCCACTTGCACATCATATTTATCCGCCACTGTCAACGAAGCATTAATGACTGAGGGGGTCGAACCCCAATCTTCATGAATTTTCAGACCCAAAGCCCCTGCTTCAATTTGCTCTTCAAGTGGTCGAATCGCAGCACAATTGCCTTTTCCAAAAAAACCGAGATTCATCGGAAAAGCCTCTGCGGATTCCAACATTTTTTGAATATTCCAAGCACCGGGCGTTACAGTCGTCGCATTAGTGCCATCAGCGGGACCGGTTCCTCCGCCAATCATGGTTGTGATGCCGCTAAAGAGCGCGTGTTCGATTTGCTGCGGTGCGATAAAATGAATATGGGTATCAATCCCGCCAGCTGTGGCGATGAGTCCTGCCCCACCATGTACCTCAGTGGATGCGCCAATGACCATATTGG
>JAYTON010000610.1:0-2403 GCA_043747725.1 Saprospiraceae bacterium | reverse complement strand
GGTTTTGCAATCGGCAAGCTTTAATTTTAGATATTAGACAATAGACCATTAGATGTTAGACAAAAGACCATTAAAGTATTGATAATCAATACTTTAATGGTCTATTGTCTAACATCTAATGGTCTATTGTCTAATGAAAATGTCTATTTAATATCCACCAATTCAACATCAAATATCAAGACGGAGTTTTTAGGAATGCTGCCTTGTGCAGTACTGCCATACCCTAAAGCCGATGGTATAAGCAATTTGCCTTTACCGCCTTTCTTAAATTTTTGAAAGCCAATTTGCCAACCTTGAATTAAGCTACCTAACCGAAAATCAACCCCTGTAGTGTTTTGGTCAAATACAGTACCGTCGAGCAAATAACCTTTGTATTTTACAGTCACGATGTTACTCGGTGTTGGCATTTGAGTGCCTGTACCCGCAACATCAGTGGTATAATACACGCCTTCTGGCGTAGAGAGGGCGGTCAAACTTTTATCAGTGATGTACTTTTTGATTAATTCGATGTCGTAAGCCAATTGTTCTTCAGTAGATTTGTCTTTTTTGCAAGCAAAAACTGAGAAAAGAGATAAGAGAAGCAGTAATTTTTTCATGTATTTTTTTTATAATTGTTAGATTAAAGTGCAAAATTAAAAAAAAAATGGATTCCGAAGCGAATTCGGAACCCATCCCAACAAAAACTCATTTTTAACCATTACCTGATGATTCACTCACGAACCAAATCTCTTTATGAACTACTTAGCCCCCTAACCCCCAAATGGGGAACGCTTATGAAATATTTTAAAAAATGCTCATCAATGAACGTTTTTTAAATTTTTCGAGCAGGACTCCCCCTTTGGGGGGCAGGGGGGCTAAGTATTCAATCTCTTTATATGTTGCATAAAAGAACATTTCAAAAAACGGGTTCTAATAAAATTAAGAACCCATCCCAACAAAAACTCATTTTTAACCATTATCTATTGATTCACTTACGAACCTTCATCACTTTTTTGACAGTCCTAAAGCCATTTTTTAAGACTGAGATAAAATAAACACCCTGTGGCAATTCCGATAAATCGAGATGTACTTTTCCAAAAGCCTCTTTAGCAGTCAGAGAATAACTTTTATCAAATCTTACTTGACCGCTGAGGTCTGTTATGCTCACTCTGAAATCCAACTCATTTTGAGGCTGTATTGAAATAGTCACTAAATTGCTTACAGGATTGGGATAAACCAATATGGCTTCTTTTTCAGCCATTTGCCTAAGTGCAACACTTTCTGTCGTAAACATTTCTGTTTTTGAATACAGTGCATTGAGGCAATCTGTTTTAATTCTTATTTCATAGGTCAAACCCGCTTGCAAATTGCTTAAAGTGCAATAAGGCATTTTAGATTTGATGCTTGTCCAGCTATTATTACTGAGGGGTTTGAATTCTAAAGTGTATTCTGCAACCCCTGCAATGGCTTCCCAAATGATGTCTGCAGATTGCGTTTGAATGCTTTTTATTTGAAGGGTTTTCATTGTGCAACTTCTTGTAGCTGCTGCTAAAATGCCATCTGAACTTAAAATCACCCCTCTTTTTGTATCTAAGACAGCTAACATCCGCTCTTTTTGACCATTTGTAAACATATACATGCAAACGTCATTTACATAATCCATATAGTTCATGCTCATATCAAGTGTCGGCGTGCCTTTGCAAGAGCTATACTGAGGAGTAGTCGGGCAGCCCGTATGTTCCATTTTTTGAGTCGGTGTGTCATCCACATAATCGTTACCACAATCCGAATCACCCCATATATGAAACAAACCCAACCAATGACCCACTTCATGTACGCATGTTCTACCGAGGTTGAAAGGCTTTGCAGCCGTTCCTGTTGTACCGAATGCTTTAAAGTCAATCACAACGCCATCCATAAAAGCGGGCATACCTGGAAAAGATGAAAAGCCTAATGATTTCGAGCCCATATTGCAGACGTAGAGATTCAAATATTTAGCAGGATTCCAAGGAGCAAAACCGCCTCTCGCTGGTATTTTCATATCGTCACTCACTACCCAAACGGCTTTTATTGTTTCGTGGCGCACGATACCAATGGTCGGATTGCCTTCCGCGTCCCTTGTTGCTAACTGAAAATGAATGCCGCAATCGGCTACAAGGCTCTGAAATACTGAGGGGGTAGTGCTTGCTTCGTTTTTTTGTTTGTTGAAATCTCGGTTGAGCGCATCTATTTGTGAATAAACTTGCTCATTGCTAATATTTTCAGTGTTTGTTTTATAAATAATATGCACAACTACGGGGAGTTTAATATCTGCGCTGCGTGTTTGTAATTTTTGAGAAGCCATTTGACGGGCTATTTGTCCCTCAAGATCTTCGAGTTGTTGATGCATCTGAGGATTTTCGACCAAATAATTTTTCAACAATT
>JAYTON010000609.1:0-3410 GCA_043747725.1 Saprospiraceae bacterium | reverse complement strand
GTTTGAAAACCAACACCCTGTCCAAAATCTTTCAACTGGCGAACGCCAATGTTAGATGTCATGATAATTAAAGTGTTTTTAAAATCCACTTTTCGGCCTAAACCATCCGTCAACTGACCATCATCCAACACTTGTAACAAAATATTATAAACGTCAGGATGCGCTTTTTCAATCTCATCTAACAAAATAACTGAATAAGGCTTACGACGTACTTTTTCAGTCAACTGTCCACCTTCTTCATAGCCTACATAGCCCGGAGGCGCACCCACTAAACGTGAAATGCTGAATTTCTCCATGTATTCGCTCATATCTATGCGTATCAAAGCATCTTCAGTATCGAACATATAACGCGCCAAAGCTTTCGCTAATTCTGTTTTGCCCACGCCCGTTGGCCCCAAGAAAATGAATGAACCTATCGGTTTGGAAGGGTCTTTCAACCCGACGCGATTGCGTTGGATAGCCTTTGTGATTTTAACAATCGCTTCGTCTTGACCGATGACCATTTCTCGCATGTCATCTGTCATTTTCACCAATTTACCTGACTCGCTTTGTCCGACTTTTCTAACCGGGATACCTGTCATCATCGCTACAACTTCTGCAATATCGTCTTCGGTAACTGGATAACGCTTGGATTTTGAGTCTTCCTCCCATTGAGTTTTCTCTTGCTCAAGTTGGCGACCCAATTTTGTCTCCATGTCGCGCAAATCAGCGGCTTTTTCGTATTGCTGATTTTTAACGGCAGAGTTTTTCTCTTCCTTCAAATCTTCAATACGTTTTTCAAGCTCTTCGATATGCTTCGGAACGTGTATGTTTTTAAGATGGACTCTCGCGCCGACTTCATCCAAAACGTCAATCGCCTTATCTGGCAAAAAACGGTCTGTAATATAACGCTCGCTCAAAAGAACGCACGCCTTAATAGCATCATCCGCATAATTCACATTGTGGAATTCCTCGTATTTAGAACGAATATTGTTCAAAATATGAATGGTATCTTCAATACTCGGCGGATTGACCATCACTTTTTGGAAACGACGATCTAATGCACCGTCTTTTTCAATATATTGGCGATATTCATCCAAAGTAGAAGCGCCGATACATTGCAGTTCACCCCTTGCAAGGGCAGGTTTAAAGATGTTTGAAGCATCCAAAGAACCCGTTGCACCACCTGCACCGACGATAGTATGAATCTCATCAATGAAAAGAATCACATCGCGACTTTTTTCTAACTCGTTCATAATCGCTTTCATGCGCTCCTCGAATTGTCCGCGATATTTTGTACCCGCAACCAAAGCAGCCAAATCAAGCATCACCACACGCTTATTAAATAAGGTGCGACTCACTCTTTTTTGCATGATGCGCAATGCCAAACCTTCCACGATTGCCGTTTTACCAACACCCGGCTCACCAATCAGAATAGGGTTATTCTTTTTACGGCGGCTAAGGATTTGAGAAACGCGTTCGATTTCGACTTCGCGCCCAATAATGGGGTCAAGTCTTCCTTCTTCAGCAAGCTTAGTGACGTCACGTCCAAAGTTGTCTAATACAGGCGTACGGCTTTTTGAATTGCCTTTACGCTGATAACTGCGTGATTCATCATCGTCGTATTGTTCTCCTTCATCACCAGAAGATGCTTGGTTGAAAATTTCTGGCGGTCCGTAATCTTGTTCTTGACGCACGTATTCCAACTCCGTTTTGAACGTTTCGTAATCTACGTAAAACTGATTTAAAATGCGGGTAGCTACGTTTTCCTTCTGTTTGAGAAGCGAAAGCATCAAGTGTTCAGGTTGAGCTTCATCGTTTTTAGCGTCACGGGCTTCAAGTACCGTGAATTTCAAAACCTTTTCGGCTTGACTGTTCAAGTTGATGTTTCCAACGTTGAGGTGAGAACTGGGCCCACTATATCGTTGTATATTTTCTTCTACTCTCTGTCTCAATTCTTCTACATCCACATCCAGCGAAGTCAATACTCTGATTGGCAAGCTCTCTTTGTCCATCATCAAACCAAGCAAAAGATGCTCAGAGCCAATGTAGTCATGTCCAAGTCTTACAGCTTCATTGCGGCTATTGGCAAGAATTTGTTTAACTCGAGGTGAAAATTTTTTACTGTTCATTGTATAAAGTATGTAATCGAATTTTAATTCTTAAAATGAATAACACTCATTTCTATTTTTAGTTGCTAATGCCTCCACTTTAAGAACGTTAAAACTTACCTTTTAGTTAGCGTTGAAGCCTTAAAATAATATCAAATAGTTTTACGAAAGTATAAAAAAATTCGATACATTAAAATACTTCTGAAAAAATGATGCCATAAGAAAAACGTTTAATTAAATCAGCCATTTTGTCATAATGCCTTTTTAGAATTACAGTTAAAGACGGTTATAAACTAAATTTATTTCAACTTCATACACAACTATAATTCAGTCACAAATTTAGACATTTTTTAATGTCTCACCATATTTTTTAACATCTTAAAATTAAAACTTTTAATTACCTTCATCGAAAAAATACAGTTTCTAATCACTATTCACTTTACTATAATATTCTTGATTTGATAAACACCATCCACAATTTTCTTTTTTATCCGAAATACTGAGGGGTATGCCTTGTGTTTAATTTGCTGGGAAATAATCATAAAAAATTGATTTTAAAGGTATTATAAATTCAATAAAATATAAAATATAAAAATTTATAAAAATTTAAATCAAAAATCTATCTTTTTATGACGTTTACTTTTTACATTTGTTTTATGAACTTTTTCCTCTAATTTATCAACAAAATTTAATATGAAATACTCAATCGATAAACAAGAAAAATATGCCGTTTTCACGCTGCATGAGGATAATCTTAATTCTATCTTAGCACCTATGCTCAAAACCGAATTTAAGGTTCTGAATGAAGAAGGCTTGCCCAATTTTATACTTGACCTTTCAGATGTCAAATTTGTTGATTCTTCTGGATTAAGTGCCATTTTGACAGCAAAACGTCTTTGGGAAGATGTTGGTTCTTTCATTATTACTGGCGTCAATAATTCAAATGTCAAAAAATTAATTGAAATTTCTAAATTAGATTCAGTGCTTACTATCATCCCTACTGTTGATGAAAGCATCGATTATATTTTCATGGAAGAAATTGAGCGCGAACTCAGCGAAGAGGAATAAATCAATAGGTTTTCTTATTCCAAAGCTTAAACCAAAACGCTCGCCACACTATATATATGTGGTTGAAAATATTGGGCAAAAAACCAAAATGCGTTTTCAAAACCTCATACCTATCTTTCAACGATTGATGATGTTGCTTTTTGGAAACGCCTCCCATCAAATATTCTGAAATAACAGTATGCGTATTTGTTATATTTTCAGCACTTTGTAAACATTTTATTACCCAGTCAATATCAGCCGCCAAATTTCCTT
>JAYTON010000608.1:0-2752 GCA_043747725.1 Saprospiraceae bacterium | reverse complement strand
GGAACCGCAAGTGTAAAAGTTAAGTTTACTAAACCTCTATCCACATCTGTACAACCCCCTCAGTATTTTAAGCCTCTTTTTATGAAAAATCATTCTTATTATCTTAAACCAAAATTGTAAACAAATGGAAAGTTCAAGAAACGTTTTCTATGTCCTAATTGCCATAGCTGCCATCTTTATTTTACCTTATTTTGGTGGCTATTTCTATAGTCATGGCATATTCCCACCGGGCTATTTCAATTTTCCCGCCTTATCTGCACCCGCTAAATCACCTTTCAACCTTATAGTTTTTATAGCCATAACATGCTTGTTTTTAATACTGTTGGGTATTACTCTGTTTCCAAAACTTTTCGGAGCTAAAATGCTGCCGATATCGCCTAAAAAAGAAGTACCCAAAGTAGCTTATCCCATTTGGTTTTGGATTGGTCTTTTCGCATGGGGTATCGCTTTTACGATTGATACCTTGCACTTTAGCGAGCCTAAAATATTGGTCAATTGGACATCCATTCCTTTGTTTTGGGGGCTAACATTGGTAATTGACGGCTTGGTATATGTACGGACAGGTGGAAAATCCATTATATCCAAACACCCCCAAGCACTGATTGGTATCGGAACGGCATCTATTTCAGGTTGGCTATTGTTTGAATATCTAAATTTTTATGTAGATGATTCATGGATTTATCCTAAAGGCAACATCATACATCAAAGTGAATTTGTAATTTACGCAGTATTGGGTTCATCCGGATTAATGCCCCCTGCGCTCGAGACATATAGTTTGCTCAATGCTTTTGAGGGCTTAAAGAACAGATATGTGGCAGGTCCAAAAGTTATTATTTCGTCCCGATTAAGTACCCTATTTTTGATAACAGCACTGGTAGGAATGTTCGCTGCACCTTTTTTTCCAGATCAATTATTCGCAATTTTATGGTACTCCCCTTTGATTATTATAACCATAACCCTTGAAAAATGCGGCATTTGGACACCGTTTACCCCGATTAAAAACGGAGATTGGTCTTATGTCGTGCTTTTATCATTGTCCTATTTCATTGTTGGTTTTTTATTAGAGGGCTTTAATTATCTCAGTGCTACGCATGTAAATGGGCAATTGGGCATCACTTATAGCCCCGATTATTGGGTGTACAGCATTCCTTATGTGAATGTAGGGCATATTTTTGAAATGCCCCTGTTGGGCTATATGGGTTATATGCCTTTTGGTGTCTATTGCGCTGTGTGGTGGATAGCCTTTGTCACCCTCTTAAATATTCCGTCAAATTTTGCCAAAAATGGCTATTAGGAAATGATGAATGATAAATGATGAATTTGTAAAACGTTGATTTTCAACAATTTTGTAAAATAAAGTTTGATATTTTATTTTTTCACCAATCCTTAATGTAAATAATGTGTCGTAAATAAACATGAATATTAAATCTCTATGCACCCTACTTGCCTTTATTGGGGGGGCAAGTCACGCCTACACTCAAAGCACAGTTTGGGATGGAAAGAGTCGGTATGTTCTTTTGGGCGAACAGGTAACGCTTTTGAAAGACAATACCAAAACCTTAGGTATAGAGCAAGTAAGCTCAACCACTTATGCTCCTAAATTTACTGCCTCTAACCAGAAAATACTAAATTTTCCTTTAGAAATGGCGGTTTATTGGGTTAAATTCACGATGGAAAACACGACTAAAGATAGACTTCTATTGGAAGTAGCGCAGCCTATACTCCCCTCAGTAATTTTGTATTATAAAGATTCGAGCCGGCAATGGCAGTCCTATCAAGCGGGCTATACGATTAACCTATATAAAAAGGACATAAAACACCACCTCTCTGTTTTTCAACTTTTGGGCGACACCTCCACCTATTATTTGCGTATCGAAACCACAACTTTGCCGATGCCCATTAAAATATGGAATCAAGATACTTATGAAACGAAAATGAGTAATCAGAAACTTATATTTGGTATTTATATGGGCATTATGCTTTTCATTATTTTATACAATTTATTTTTATTTATTTCATTACGCCGCATCGGGTATCTGCATTATTCAATACTCATTTTCACTTATGCCATATTTGCTGCGCTGTATGATGGCTATATTTTGTATATTTTTCCAGAAATCAATATTTTAACATGGTATATCTTTAATCCGATAGTGATGCAACCCTTTGGTTTGTTGTATTGTATGTTGTTTTTGAACCTCAAAAAATATGCTCCCCGCAGCAACCGTTTGGCTTGGATATTTTTAATATATTTTACATTGTATATTGGGTGGCATTACTTTTTACCCCCAGCAATTTGTATCCTTGTCAGTCAAATACATGCTTTGACGGGTATATTTTTGATGGGATATTTGGGCATAAGAGCGGGCATGAAAGGCAATCGGTTGGGCTATTATTTTGCATTAGCCTATTTGGTCTTTTTTGCCATTTCAACCATTGAGGTTATCTATGACAATACTGGCTATCCTCCATATTTAGTTGAGTTGAGTTATATTTCCATTGCCTTTTTGATAGAAGTGGCTATTTTATCATACCTCTTAACCAAACGATTTGAATGGGAAAAAGCGGATATTGAAAATGGGAAAAAAGAGGCTCAACAGCAATTATTAGAAAAGACACTGGAAAATGAAAAAATCGTGCGGGAACAAAATACTGTCTTAGAGCAGAAAGTTACACAGCGCACCGCCGCCCTCAAAAAATCATTGGAAGAACTCAAAGCCACTCAAGCCCAACTCATCCAATCCGAAAAACT
>JAYTON010000607.1:0-3266 GCA_043747725.1 Saprospiraceae bacterium | reverse complement strand
AGTTGATAATTACTTTATTGTCTATACGTTCTTTGACAAGTTGTTGAATTTCGATATTCATTTTATGAATAGAATCTAATCGCCTATCCAAGCAAATACGAGAAAAAGCGGATAACTCGATTTCAGCCATATTGAGCCAAGAACCTTTAACAGGTGTAAAAAAGAACTCAAATCGCTGCGCCAAATCGAAGGCTTCTTTCGCTGGAAGTAGCTTATAAAAGAAGCAAAGGCATGAGTATTTAAATTATCCATAATCACTCTAATTTTAAGCGCATTGCGGTAAACCAAGCTTAATTCTTTGAAAAATTGAGCAAAAGTTATGGCTTTACGGTCTTCATATACCTCTACCTTGCGCCATGCACTCAGTGGTTCAATAGCTAAAAGTACAGAACACGCACCGTTTCGTTTATATTCGCTATCTATTTTTTTAGGTCTTCCTGGCTTTTTAACTTGATGTTGTTGAAGCTATAAAATCCTATAAAAAAGTATAAAATAAAACCTCCATTTTATGCCGAGAGAACTTACTTTTAAAGACGACGCTGTTGATGATATGTAGTGTTGGCTGGAAAATGATAGAAAACTCCTTGTCCGTATTTTTCGTCTTTTGAAAGAATGCCAACTAACACCCTTTGATGGAACGGGAAAACCTGAACCGCTCAAATCAAATTTAAAAGGGAGTTAGTCTCGGCGTATCACTGATGAGCATCGCCTCGTATATACAGTAACAAATGATGCTATCATTGTTCAATCTATGAGGGGACACTATGAATGACAGATAGTTGATATTTTATTAACCCAGCTGAGGTGAGGAAAGAATAGAAGAGTTTTTAATCAAAAAGAAGCCGCATCTCGACTATGGAAATGCGGCTTCTTTAAACCCTAAAATGCCCCTCAAAACCGCTTCACCCAAGTAGAAACCGTAGAAAGGGCAAACAATCCATAGCCATTTTTAATATTGGAATACAAAATAGTCGGCTCAGCAAAGGGATTGTCTTTAGCATTTTCATTCAATTCTTTGGAGCGAATAAATAGAAACGCCTCTGAAGTCGTGTTGAAAAGACGGTATTCGATGCGGTCGCCTTTTTTCGTCTCAAAATAATTTCGACCATGATTGCGCCAACTATATGCCTTGCCATTGAACGATTTATCGCTTAAAAAACCTGACTGACTGAGTTTATCAAGGCTCTGTTGATAAACAATCTGAGGGTAATAATTATTAGATTGACGACTATCATAATACGCCGCTTGAACAGCATAATAATTGCCTACATCTGTTGGGTCTTTAAAAAAATAAGTAAATTCATCTGATTTATATGTATCAATACCATCTTGAACGACAGCTCCATCTTTGACATATCGCACCGAATCAAGTATTGCCATAGCAGGCATTTTCTGAGTGGCTTCTACTACATCGTAGCCATTGACTTCTGCTCGAATTCTGTAAGTCTCCTTATCGGTAGGTAGCTTTTGGCGTAGAATATATTGCCCTCGATTGTTCACTTTGAATGTGCCCCAAAGCACCTCATTTCTAAATAGTTCTACTTTGGCATCAGTCAAAATATCACCATAATTATAGGTTTGGTTGACAAACACTTGTCCGTTATTGAGCTTGATAGTATCTTTTACTATAAAATACGGTTGAGCGGTATCCAATGCACTGCGGCTGCGCGTCAGATACACTACAAGCGAATCTGATTCCGCTTGAAAACTGGCAAATACCACCAATTTTGCTTTATGCGGCGGCAAATTAATGTCAACAACCGGTGTAAAAAAGTTTTCACCGCAAGCCGCAAAGACTGAAAGAAAGAAAATATAAGAGATATATTTTATAAGTTTCATTTTTAATTTGAGTTTAATATTTTTGAAAAAATAGGCTTAAAACCTCTAAAATACTGAGGGGTCTATTGCTCTGTAAATCTTAAAATTTAAAAGCCCAAGTCGCATAAGGTACGATTGGTAAAAAGCTAAACTGCCTAAAAACCGGCACATACCGTATGTTACCTTGATTGTCTTTAATTTCTTTAGAATCCAAGAAAATAGCGTAAGGATTCGCTCGGCTATACGCATTGTACGCGCCAAAATTCCAAGTGCGTGTCCAATGTTTTTTCTTTTTAGTAAAAGCAGCATTCACATCCAACCGATGATAAGCGGGCATTCTGAAAGCATTTTTATCGCCTGTGATTTCATATTTTTGATTGTAAAAATTATTGTAATGACCTAAAGCATCATTAGGTCCATAAAAAACGGTTTCAGGCAGCGACACCGCATTGCCCGTGCCATAGACCCAGACACCTGAGAGGGTGAATCGCTTAGAAAACTGATGCGTCACTACAAGAGATACATCATGCCGACGGTCGTATTTAAACGGAAACCATCTGCCTGAATTAATAGCCAAATCTGGATTATCATTCGCAAATTGTCGATTTGTCCAAGCTAAAGTGTAGCCAATCCAGCCAGTTGTGCGCCCTTCTTTTTTTTGTAAAAAGACTTCGCCGCCATAGCTATTGCCTTTGCCTTGCGTCACTTTATCCTGCCAATCGGTATCAAATCCTAAGAAACTCGATCCTTCGCGATACGAAATGACATTATTCATACCCTTATAATAGCTTTCAACGCTGATTTCGTATTCCTCTTTGATTGTCTTCGCCATGCCCAAAGCCACTTGCCAAGAGGCTTGTGGTTTAATACGGTCGGTACTCGGCACCCATAAATCAGTCGGCAAACCAAAGCCTTCATTGGTCAATAAATTAATGTATTGATACATCGTTGCAAAAGAGGCTTTTATAGCAATATCATTTTTCAGCAAATAATTCAAACCAAGGCGCGGCTGCACCGAACTATACGTTTTTGACCCCACCGCAAACGCTGAAGCATGAAGCCCAATATTGGCTTTCAATGCGCCCAATTGAATGTCATCTTCGATATAAACAAAGGGTTCGGCAGATCTGAAGGTCTTAACATTGCCCAATGCTGTATCAATTTTATCATTATCGAACTTCACTTTTACTTGCAAAGCTCCGGGATTGTAGTTGTGTTGGGTCACGCCGCCGCCAAAACGCAGACGGTGTTTATTACTGAGGGAGTAGTCGAAATCCACTTTTCCAGCAAAATCTCGAATGCCTGATTTGTATTTAGCACTGGCATAATTCAGTACAGTATCTTGTTTTTCTTCCAAAGAGGAACTGACATTGAATTGAAAACGGCTATATGTCAGTGTCGTATTCATAAACAATTTGTTTGAAATAGCGTAATTCCAACGAAATGCA
>JAYTON010000606.1:0-2690 GCA_043747725.1 Saprospiraceae bacterium | reverse complement strand
TGGAACAAAATACGATGGCGTTTACAATAATAGCGACATTATTTTGACCGATGATTTTTTAACTTTTGAACATACGGATGGATTGAATTATTTAAATTTAGCTATCAGCCACGTTGATAACATCTTTGATTTCAACAAGTTACGCATTAAAAATTTTGAAATCAATTTTACTGAGGGGGTCGGCATAGGTGCATTGATGCCAAGAACCAATACTCAACTTTTGAACAAGAAGCGTTATGACCAATACCACTTGGCAGGTTATGGATTGGATGCTAAAATCGGTTTAAACATTTTGTTTTATAAACATTTCTTTATTCAAAGTGAATTGAAAGGTGGCTATATTAACATGCCTGATATTCGAACCACCGAATCAAAATCAGATAAGGCGGCTCAACATTTCTTTTATGTGCAAAATAATATAGTATTCGGTACATTATTTCGTTTGACAAAGTAAAAACCTCAATACTTGAAAATACTGAGGGGGAGGAAGAGAACAATTTTGAAAAAAATTATAGTTAATCCGCCGATAGATTAGTATTTTTGAACTTAAATGCGGAAAAAGTTTTAGCAAACTTAATAAATAAAAAAAGACTAATGTTTCAATCAATTTGGGATGATGTAAAAAGAGAGTTTCAATATGGTAATATGGTGACGCAACTCATCATAGCCAACTGTAGTGTCTTCATATTGGTGAATATTGTAAAACTAATATTGAAATTTCCTAATCCGTTGGATCCTATTCCTTACGATACTTTTTTGCATTTTTTCAGTATGCCTCAGTCAGGCAGTTTTTTATTGACTCACCCTTGGACGCTTATTACATCTACGTTTTTGCATCAAGATTTCAGCCATATACTTTGGAATATGCTGGCTTTCTACTGGTTTGGGCGTGTCGTTGGCGATCTTTTAGGCAATCATCGGATATTGCCTTTGTATTTGCTCGGCGGTATTATGGGTAATATTGTGTTTTTCATCGTCGCTAATACGCTCAATATCGGCAGTTTTGCGCTTGGTGCATCAGCGGCAGTGACGGCTATGTTGGCATGTGCAGCGTTGGTGGCACCCGATTATATTTTTAATGTGTTATTGATTGGTCCTGTCAAATTAAAATATATTGCTTTGGTTTTGATTTTCTTGGATTTGGTCGCCATTGCTAATAATTATAATGCGGGCGGTAGTTTTGCACATTTAGGGGGTGCCGTTATGGGCTTTTTGTTTGTATATGCCTTAAAAAAGGGCATTGATTTGGGCAAACCAATTAATACTATTATCACCTCAATTTCTAATCTTTTTACTGGTAAAAATAAAAAGAAATTTACCTATCAAAAAGGTGATAACAAATTTGCTCGTTTTGAGAAAGCAGAAAAAACCATCAAAGATTCGAAAACAAAAGGCAATCGGATGGCTGATACTGAGGGGGGCAGCGAGCAAGAGCAATTGGATATTATTTTAGATAAAATCAAGCAAAAAGGCTATGATAGTCTCTCGAAGGATGAAAAAGATTTTTTATTCAATGCGAGTAAAAAATAATATAAAATATTGATTATTAACGTTTTATAGAGATTCTGTTTTCGTGAAAATAGAATCTCTTATTTTTTCAACTGATGGTTAGTTTTCTAAGGAAGCTCAATTTGTGGCTTATTTTTTTTACCCTTATTGCTTATACAGCACCTTTTGTCAGCCCTCAAACACTGTCGTTTGTGCTGTTTGTCGGCTTGGCTTACCCGTGGCTTCTGTTGGCAAATGTAATTTTTATTTTCCTTTGGGCAGCGAGTCGGATGAAATATTGGTGGTATTCGGCAGTCTGCGTTTTGCTTGGATGGAGCTATTTGAGTAGCATAGTCGGCTTCAATTTTTTTACAAAAACACCTACCGGTCAAGTTTTAAAAGTAATGACTTATAATATCGGTGGTGCTAATGTCAATGCAGAAAGACTTCTTAAACTCAATGATTTTTTAACTACTGAAAATAGTGATATTATATGTGTACAAGAGTTTTCATCTCCCAATAATGTCATTTATCAGATGCAAAGGTTGATGGCACTTTCAAAATATCCTTATCGTGCAACAAGCACTAATAATTCAACTCTGATAGTTAGTAAATATCCCGTAATTAAAAAAGAATCATTAAGTTTTGAGAATTCTAATGGAGGTAATGGTTGTACTTATGCAGATATTCAGATAAATGATAAAGTTATTCGTGTTTATACTGTTCATCTTCGCTCAAATGTGGTGAGTGGTCTGGCAGACGATTTAGCTGAACATGCCGATTATGAAAAAAGAGCTACTTGGTCAAAAATGATCACGATGCTTCGGCGGGTTCGTATTATGGCGCAATATAGAGCCAAAGAATCTGAAAAAATAGCGGCTCACATTGCTACAAGCCCTTATCCCGTAATGGTTTGCGGTGATTTTAATGACATCCCCGTCTCATACAGTTACAGTGTTTTGAGCCAAAACTTGAAAGATACTTATAGAGAACGAGGCTTTGGCATCGGCGTGACGTACAACGGCAATATCCCTGCCTTGAAAATTGACCATATTCTGACCGATAAAAAAATAACCGTTTTTAATTGCGAAATCGTCAAAGTCAAGTATTCCGACCATTTTCCCGTGGTAAGTGAAATAGGCGTAAATTATTAAACAAAAAGTGCCTGATATAAATCATCTACCTTACCAACTGTCTTGATT
>JAYTON010000605.1:0-3211 GCA_043747725.1 Saprospiraceae bacterium | reverse complement strand
GGGTATTTTATCAGTTGAAACAGGTTGTAGCCAATGTTCGAGCATATAAATTTAATTGAAAATTGAAAATTGAAAGACGTGTTTCAAAGTTATAAAATGATGATAATCTGCATTTTGAGTTTTACATTTTACGGTTTTACATTTTGCGGTTAATTCATGGATTCAATCGCGGCTCAGGTTGAAAAAATAAATAAACAGCAGAAATCAAAGCTAAGATAGCACTAAGATAGAAAGGTGTAGCCATTTTTGTAAAATCATTATTATAAATAGCTTGTGAAATGAGCGCACCGACCCCAATACCCGCTTCAAGTCCAATAAACATGGTCGCCAACCCGCGCCCACGCGACTCTTCGGGCGATAAATCCACTGCCCACGCCTGCAAGGTAGGCGTATTCATACCCCACGAAACGCCATAAACGATAGCCGCCGCCATGAACGACCAAAAGGAATGCGAAGTAGCAATCATAATCATAGAAATAACCATTGCTACCGACGACCATTTCAAGACGAAAACGCGACCATATTTATCTGAAGATTTACCCGCTATCAAGCGAATAAAAAGGGACGACAGCGTATAGACTGCGAAAAATAAACCTTTGTTACCAATGCCCAGATGCTTGCTCATATCGGGGATTAAACATAAGACTGCACCCGATGCAAATGAAGTTAATATTTGAACAATAAATGTGGGAATGGCTTTGGGTTCAAAGACTTCATAGCGATTGATTTTCAATAATTTCAATGAAAATGGTTGGGGATTTTCAAGCGTTTCATCCATATTTTTTACTAAAATCACAACAGATAATAAAGCAAATGTACATGACACAATAAACATGGTGTTGATACCTAATCCCTCAGTAATGGCGCTTCCAATTAGTGGTGAAATGCTCATCCCAACGCTGCTGCTCATGCCCAAAATACTCATGGCTTCACCGCGCCGATGCAAGGGTACTACATCCGCTACATACGCAGATGTCGCAGTTGGTTTAAAGCCTGTCGAAAAACCATGAAACAAACGCAATAATAAAAACCCAGTCACCGTTGTCAAAAATGGATACAAGGCACTGCACACTACGCACACGAGCGACCCAAAGACCATAATCGGCACGCGCCCAATCGTATCCGTTAGTTTTCCACTAAAAGGACGAGAGAAGCCCGCTGTAAAAGTGAATAAAGCCAATATCAGTCCTTTATATTCAGCACCGCCGAGTGAAGTAAGATAATCAGGCAACTCAGGCAATATCATTTGGAAGCTGGCAGAGAATAAAAAGTTGCTCACGCAAAGCAACCAAAACTGGAGGTTATAGAGTCGGGTTACTGTTTGATCCATACTGCAAAAGTAGAAATTATGGTTTCAAACCTTCAATTTTACCACATTTTTAGTCAAAATACTGAGGGGGTATTTGAAATAGAATAAAAAAGTTTTTTTGGGTAGTCTAAAAGTCAAAAATTTTAATAAAAATAAATGAAGTTTCTCGAAATTAAATTTTGCAACAAAAGTCATTTCAAGTAAAATTGATTGAAAGCAAATTTAACATTAAATTAACCCATATTAAGGAAACTAAAAGGGCAACTTTGTGGTCTTATATACGTGAAAGAGTTTGTTAATTTTTATACATTCTTGTTGTTTAGTTACGCAGCCGTTCCGAGTAATCGGAACGGTTTTTTTTTGCCTACCCCTTTCCATTTCGGATTTCAGAATTCTGAATTTCAGGCGGGCTTTAAAATCCGAAATCCGAAACCCCACATCTGAAATCGTATCCTCTTCCATAAAAAGTAAACATTCGTCGAAATAAATACTATATTAAATGTCTGATTGCAAAGTTTGCGAATTATTACTTTGATGGTATTATAAGGAATCATGTCTTTCACATTAAAGGTGAGATTTAGATTTCAATTTCCAACCTAATTGTTTATTTTAAATTAAAAAACATAACACGATGAAAATCATTACAATTATGAAGTCGTCCATTCTGATGGCATTTAATTTATTGATTATTAATTTTTCAACGGCTCAAAATCCTGAAATCAAACCTGAAAATACGCCGCGCTCAGTGAGCTTTGGCGGTATCCGCTCGCGCAGCATCGGTCCCGCATTGATGAGTGGTCGCGTATCCGACGTGGATGGTGTGAATAAAAATCCAGCTATTTTATACATCGGCGGTGCCAATGGCGGCGTGTGGAAATCACAAAGTGGTGGTGCTTCATTTCGCCCTATTTTTGACGAATATCCTCAAAGCATCGGCAAAATTCGCATTGACCAAAACCATCCTGACACCGTTTGGGTCGGTACGGGCGAATGCTGGGTGCGCAACTCTACAAGCGTCGGAACGGGCATTTATGTGACTAAAAACGGCGGTAATACTTGGGAATTCAAGGGATTGCCTACATCTGAACGCATTTCTAATATCCAAATTGACCCGACTAATTCCAATATTATTTACGTTGCCGTGCAGGGGGCATTATGGAGCGACTCGCCGGATAGAGGCATTTATAAATCATCGGATTTCGGTAAAACGTGGGAGAAAATATTTTATATAGATGAAAAAACGGGTGCTGCCGACTTGGCAATGGATCCGACTAACCCCTCAGTATTGTACTGCTCTATGTGGGAACATCGCCGCCGCCCGGATTTTTTTAGTTCAGGCGGCAAAGGTTCAGGGCTTTATAAATCAACGGATGCGGGTAAAACATGGAATAAAATCCACAACGGTTTGCCAGCCGGTAATTATGGGCGCATGGGTATCGGTTTAGCGGCTTCCAATCCGAAGGTTTTGTATATCAGCATGGAATGTGAAAAGAAAGACGATAAGGGCATTTATCGCTCATCGGATGCTGGGGCTACTTGGAAAAAAACAAATTCTGACTTCAATGCGACTGTTCGCCCGTTCTATTTTGCGCGCATTGCCGTTGACCCAACCAATGAAAATAAAATTTTCAAAGCAGGTTTGCAGGGTATTATCAGCGAAGATGGCGGCGGTACTTTTAGACCCATTTATAGCGGTGTTCATAGCGATATGCACGCTTTTTATATCAATCCGATCAATCCTAAATTTGTAACCTTAGGCAGTGATGGCGGTGCTTATATTTCTCAAGATGGCGGTTATTTATGGAAACACTGCTTGGATTTGCCTTTATCGCAATTTTATCACGTGAGCGTGGACAATGATGAGCCTTATAATGTGTATGGTGGTTTGCAGGACAATGGCTC
>JAYTON010000604.1:0-1719 GCA_043747725.1 Saprospiraceae bacterium | reverse complement strand
TGGCATAATAACCACTGATTGAAGTAAAATCATTGTACGCATCGCGTGCACGCATACGCTCACCTTTGCGGGCAACATCCAGATTTTCAACACCTTTTTTATAAAAAGCCTCTGCTGCTCCATCGCGTGATTCGGTGATGGCATAATCCACATTTGTGAATTTCAAATCAGCCAAATGACCGTAATATTTTTGGTCATCAAAGTCCGTCAAAGGCTTGACGAGGTCTTGACGCGCCCGAATTTTATTGGCTAAATCGTATATTTCGCGCCATTTTTCATCAGTGCGTTGTTCGGCACGTAGGCGTGTGAGCCTGTCTGCTTCGCGTGAATTGACATAATTAAAAGCTTCGACGAGCGTTTTTACATCATCTTCATTGACTCTTTTTTTACGAAGGCGTTCAACGGCGAGCTTGATAGAGCCATCATAATCTCCTTTTTCATAGAGTTTTTGAGGCGATTTACAAGATGCTACAAAGAGCATGAGCAATAAATAGGCGGCAAAAATTCGGGTCTTTTTCATAAAATAAAAATTTAGTGGTTAATCGAATTGATATTTATACGCAAATATCTGAATAAAAATGTTAAAATTAGAATATGACATAGAGACAGTCGGTTGAAAAAAAAGATGCCCATTTTAACAAGAGTTTAACCGACAGAATAGTCATTTTAACAAATATTAACGGATACAATATGCCTTTTAAGAGGGCATTAACTTTTGTCAAAAATAAAAACGACCCCCTCAGTATGGAAGTCGTTTTTTAAATATTTGGACATTATTAATTGATGAATTTAATCTCAGATAATTTTATAAATTATTACATGATTGATATGATAACTTATTGATTTTCAAAGAATTAAACCTATGAGGTTTTTAAAAACCTCATAGGTTTGTTGCTAACTAAACATGTTCAGATAATTTAAATTGCTACTCTTCATTATTCATTTTATAAGGCACACGAGAGGCAATAGAGCGACCCAAAGTGACTTCGTCAGCATATTCCAATTCGCCGCCAAAGCTGATGCCGCGAGCGAGCGTTGTAATATTAACAGCCATCGAAGAGAGTTTTTTTGAAATATAATAAATGGTAGTTTCGCCTTCAATCGTAGGCGATATAGCCATAATTATCTCTTTGACTTCACCCTGCGAAACCCTATCCATGAGCGAATCAATATTTAAATCCTGCGGTCCTACGCCTTCAATCGGCGCAATCACACCGCCCAAAACGTGGTAAAGTCCTCTAAATTGCCCCGTTTCCTCAATCGCCATCACATCGCGAATGCCTTCCACGACCATCACGAGCGAGCGTTCGCGGCGAGAGTCGGAGCAGACGCTGCATAAATCCGCATCAGAAATATTATGACACGTACCACAGGTTTTGATACCTGCTCGCATTTTTAATAAAGCATGAGAAAACTCTTCAGTATTGTCATTGGGCTGCTTCACTAAATGCAACACCAAGCGCAATGCCGTCTTGCGCCCGATGCCCGGCAGGGATGCAAATGCATTGACAGCATCTTCTATTAATTTGGATGAAAAAGTCACTTCGTTAATGATGAATGATGAATGATGATTTTTTTCGTAAAATATTGATAATCAATGATTTAAAAGCTTACTGTCTAATACTCAATATCTAATATCTAATCACGATGGTTTCATAATTTCCCAACGCCAAATATCGCCGTCGTCGGGGTCATAGAACAATCCCTTTAGTTCAAAAC
>JAYTON010000603.1:0-4070 GCA_043747725.1 Saprospiraceae bacterium | reverse complement strand
AATCAAGACGCAGGTTGCGATAAAATGCCACAAACAGGTACTAAATTGCCATCCGCTGATATAAAAAGCATCACTTGCTGGGCGAAAAATGGGTTTGCGCAATAATACTGAGGGGTGCTTTATTAATTGAATCAGAGGATGTTAAGGATTAAAAAAGATGCTAAGGAATTGTACTCGCAATTCCTTAGCATCTTTTTTAATCCTAAAAATCCTGATTCAAACAAATCAATTCAACTCAATCACCTGAATAGACCCTGCCGGAACAACCACATTCCCTAAATCCGAAAGCATCACATCGGTCAGTATATTTTTACCTTTTTTAAATGCCCTTATATTTTCTGCAAAACGCTTCGTCGGAATACTCTGTTCGGTTTCATTTTGACTTATAATGACCATCACTGTTTTGAGTTTATCTTGCCGAAAATAGACATAAATACCATTTTGAGGGAGATATTGCGTGAGTTTCCCCGTTTGAAGAGCCGTTGAACTTTTACGATAATTCGCTAATTTTCGAGTAAAATCAAACGCTTCATTTTCTTGTGGCGTTCTGTCCGATGCATTAAATTTATTAGAGGCGTCACCTGCCCAACCGCCCGGGAAATCTTTACGCACTTCTGCATCAGAAGGATCTTTATAGTTTTTCATCAAAATTTCAGTGCCATAATACAACTGCGGTACACCCCGCGTCGTCAGTAGAAAACCAATGCCTTGTTTATACTTTTGAATATTTTCTTTGATGACTGAGAAGAAACGATTTTCATCATGGTTATCTAAGAAAATCATGTTCAACGAAGGGTTTTCATAAACCAAATCATTGGCTAAAGTGCTGTACAAGCGATTAAAACCTTTTCCCCAATCAAATTTTTCATTGAAAGCATCATTGATTGAATGATAAAGAACAAAATCATTCGGCGATGGTAAATTGCTTTTAAATGGTACTTTCAGATTGTTTTTCGTAAAATATGCTTGACTCACCACATTATGAACGGAGTTTTCACCTGTAATAAACATCTTCGGATATTCAGCGAATAGGGCTGCATTGCAGCGGTTCATAAATGCCAAATCATTGTATTGATACGTATCAATGCGCCAACCATCTACGCCAAAATATTCAATCGTCCACAAAGCATGTTGAATCAAATAATTAGCGACAAAAGGATTTTGATGATTGAGATCGGGTAAAAACGGCACAAACCAACCGTTTTGTTGCACTTTAAAATCACTTTTATTGCCGTGAACAATGTCCACAATGGGTTCGTCGCGGTATGATGTGTTCGTGTAAGTGTCCCATTGGTTGAGCCAATCTTTCATCGGCATATCTTTCAAAATCCAATGATTGATGCCGACGTGATTATAAACGGCATCTTGCATCACTTTCAAACCCATCGCATGAGCCGCGTCCACCATTTTTTTATAAGCCGCATTGCCACCCAAACGCTTATCCACATTATAGTGGTCGGTGAATCCATAACCATGATAGGCAGACCGCATGGCTCCGCCTTCATTGGTTTGAGGCTGATTGTTTTCAATAACGGGATTGAGCCAAAGCGTGGTCACGCCCAAATCTTTAAAATAATTGAGATGATTGGTAATGCCTTGCAAATCACCACCATGCCGCAAATAAGGATTGTTGCGGTCAGACTCTTTATCAGCCATGTCGGCAAATTTATCATTCGTTGGGTCGCCGTTAGAGAAACGGTCGGGCAATATCAAATATATTAAATCCTTTGAATTAATCTCTTGCGGCTTCTGGTCGCGCACTTTTAATTCATAAGGTCGAGTCAATTTAAAAGTAGAACCTACTTTTGTGAAAACGATATTCATTTTGCCCGCCTTTGTGGTCGGGGCAATGCTTATATCAACAAATAAATAATTCGGATTTTCAACCTCATTGACTTTCTTAACTGTCACGCCAGCGTAATTAATGCTCACCGTCGAGCCTTTCAGATTGGAGCCATAAATGAGCAATTGTACTGAGGGGTTCTTCATGCCTATCCACCAATTGGTTGGGTCAATGCGTTGAATAGATGGATTTTGAGCAGCCGCTTGAAGAAATGCCAGGCAGAGAAATGCTATTATTAATTTTTTCATAATGCTTGTTGTCGTTTGTTAATTAAAATGCAAAACAAACATTTTTTCTTGAATTTTCCATAAATTTTGGAATGAGCCATTATTGATCTTCATTAATAAAATGTTCGGGGAACTTTCAAAGTTCCCTGAACATGGCAACGGAAATCTATTTGTTTACTGAGTAAATTAATTTACTCAATGAAAAAACTTTTTTAAAGAGTTTACAAATGAGTTTACTCTATAAATTTTATTTTTTACTGAGTAAACAAATTAATTTACTCGATGAAAAAACTTTTTTATCGAGTTTACAAACGAGTTTACTCTATAAATTTTATTTTTTATTGAGTAAACAAATTAATTTACTCTATAAAAAAACTTTTTAAAAGAGTTAAGCAATTCGTTAAAGTGAGAAAAAAAGCTGAAATACTGAGGGGTACGACCGTCTGAATTGAACAATTTTAAAAAACAACGACATACTTTTGTGTAGTCTTGATAACATAAAATAGTCACACAGTCAGAGACTGCTCCGCGAGTAATTCCGTTTTTTATAGGATATTTTGTGGGTTAATTTGATAATATTTGGTGTCATCGAGGTCTATTTCATTTTTAACACTTCTACCTGCCAACTGCTTCGCGAATTGACAATTGTGTGGGACTCCAATACATCCAACGTTTTGTGAATATCTTTCCAAATTTGAGGACTGCGCTTGAATTTGTGAACGCTGATAATGAAAATGCTACCTTCTTTCATACCATTTTTGTAGGCATTGTTCAACATCAAAGAAATATCCTTTGAATAATTGATGACTTCATTATAGAGTAAAACATCATATTTTTCTTTATAATCAAAACTATCAATATCTCCCACTTCAAAGCGATGTCTTGAATCAGATAGTTTTTGAATGTGATTGATAATAAAATCTGATACATCAACACCCAAATAATGCGAATAATGCTGTCTTTTAAAAATTACATCAGGAAGCACACCATATCCGCAGCCAAATTCAATCAAGCTGCCTTCCCCTTTGTATTTTATAAAAAACTCTTTGACAACTTCTTGTCGTTCAAGTTCTACATTGTCTTTGAGCCCTTCCCATTGACCTCGCGCATATTGATGATTCCAACGTGCACGCTGATCGCGTACTATTTTACGCCTAATAAAATCTGAAATAAATTTAAAAACCATTATCATAAAAGTAAGTTGGATTTGTAATTATTGAGATTTGATTAAATTGTTAGTTTTGCAAAAGTATTCAAATTTTTAAAAATCTTATAGGAGGTAATGATTATCCTCGATTCTGTCGAAGACTGACATTTGATTCTTTCTATTATTTTACCTCTAAATGGCTTTCATACTGAGGGGTCACCCTTTTAGTTTAATCGGAATCCATATTTCTTCTTCTGAATTAGGGTCGTCATTTTTATATTTCTCCCCCAATATTTCAAAATGCTCTCTATTATCTAAGACATAATCTGATTCGGGCAACCAGGTAGCAAATATATACTCAAACACCTTATTGGCTGTGCTATTATCCCCTTTATGTGAGAAAACGGCATACAATCCGCCCATTAATGTATAAGATTTCATGCCGTCGGGGATTCTATCAAAATGAGTAACTTCTACAGCAGCCCATTTTTCAAACACGGTATGCGGGTTAAAATTTTTAAAATAATCAAGCGCATCCTCATACACCTGCATAGAGTACAAATCAGTATTCAAGTGATTATCAATCTCTTTTCGCCGCGGCATAAAACTTTGCCACAATACCCTCGTCTTGTTGTCAGCTAAAGATATTTTCAAGCGTTTGCCGACTAATTTTTTAGGCAGTATGGTTTCTATTCTGTATTCCATTTTAAGCTATTTTATTGATTTTCAAGGCTTTATACTGAGGGGGTATTAGTCACTGCAATATTTCTTCTAAAGTTTAAGAAATTTATTTTTTAAATTATTTATCCATTAATTCAAATCAATGTCAGAAAATAATCAAGCAAATTTATAG
>JAYTON010000602.1:0-2675 GCA_043747725.1 Saprospiraceae bacterium | reverse complement strand
AAAGTCAAACCGAAAGTTTGATTAAAAGCAGCCTCTAAAATATCATGGGTCAAGGCTTCTTGTCGGCTATTATCATCGGCAATGGCTTCTGCTGCGATGGCTTTTTTATAGGCGATTGACCAAAAGAGTATATCAAAATCGCGGTGATTCATGCTTTGGTTGACGGTATCTTGCCTAAGCAAGATTTGAATATTTTTCACCCAATCCCATAAAAGGGGTTTCTGTAAAAATACCTGTATGGCTTCTTTCAAGGAAATACCAAATGAGAACGTCCTGCCTGTCATGGCTTCAATAAGGCGCGTTAGAAATGCTTCATCGAATTGATAAATAAGCCTTTGTAAAGCATCGGATTGATGCAAATATTGCCTCAGTTGCGCAACGGCTGTGGCTTGCGTGGCAACGGTTTCGAGAATTGCCTCTTGCCAAACGGCATCACTTGCCGCCACATATACGGGAGGCAATTGACCCCTCAGTAAAAAGTGCAACCAAGCATCGAAATGGTTATTCGATATTGATTGCCGTTCTATTTTGACCGTTTCAGTAGCTTTGGGATAGAGTAGGAGGCGCTCTAATTCTTGCTTCAAAGCCTTTTTTACTGAGGGGGTCAGCGTATGTTGCCATGTTTGTACATCGAGCGTGGGTATGTTGATTTCTAACGCATCCAATTTAATGATTTCATCGGGCGGTATCAGTTCGTTCAGAATTTCTTCTATGCCATTTAAAAGGTCGTTCCAAAACAAGCGACTCATGTCTTGTTGCATACGCCATCCGTCTGCCTTGTTCGGGGCATTGATGCGCAAATGCGTAGAGCCTATGACATGTTTTTGAACCATTTTTATAGCCTTGTTTAGGCGTTTTTATAAAAATAATGCTTTGAGTTGTTCAACAGTGGCGGCATTCTGTTCAGTCGTAATATCCTCCGAATGCCATTCTTCTTGCAAAATACTGAGGGGAGTAAAACTGTTATTGCTTTTCATTTTAGCAAATATCTCCTTCAAAGTTTTATCCGTTTCTGCTGATAAACCATCGGCTTGTACGTGGGATATTTTATCCAAATAAAAGAAAATAAGATTCTTTAAAACAAGGCGATAACTGTCGTCATCTACACCGCCTTCTCTTTTGATGTTTTGCACATATTGCAACACGATGTCTTTAAATGTTTTATTCAAATCCTCAATATTATCGCCAGAGAATAAAAAAGCCTGCGTTTTGATAAAACTCTTGGTTTTACTGAGGGGGGTATTTTCCTCACCCGCTTGCGTGATGATGGCGCGGTAATCGCGGTGGCGAGTGCGCAAATGGTTAATCACTTCGGCATTATCTCCCATCAAACCTCGAGGTGGCGGCTGTATATCTTTCGGTTTGCCCTCAACAGGCGTAACATCACCTATATTATGAAGTAGAACGACAACGGGCACATTGATAGAGAGTAAAATACTCTGTTGGTCTTTAACAGTACCATTTGCTGCGTTGAGTTCAATGATAAAATCATTGGATACCCCTTGTTTTAGATTTGGCAAAACAAAAGAATAGGCATCGGCAAGGCTTAGAGTGTTGTCTTTATTCAATTCGGTATTGCCCCTGAATGTTTTCCAAAGGAATGTCAAAGCATTGGCAGAAGAAAGATTAGTGAAACTAAGCGGCAACTCCGCTTGTGGGTTTTTCAATGTTAAAGTAAAAGCCTTGGTGTTTTTACCTTTAAATAGTACGTTCTCTTTTATATCAAATGTATAAGGTAAGTTCTTTATCCCCTCTTCATCAGTAGGTAAATCCAAGGTCAAATCGGCTGTGACAGTCAGCTTTTCAATAATGCGGAAACGAATCTCTTGCTCATGAGTGGCTTTAGCAGAGCCGTCTCTCAAGGCGTTGAGCTTAACGATTTGGATGCCTTCGTTAATAGAAAACTTGTGCATAAAGTCACTATCCTTAGATTGAGTCGTATTATCCACTAACCATTCAAAAGTCTCCGCATTGTCTGAGAGGTTTTTAAAGAATATTTGAATGCTCTTATCATTCAGCGACATGATGAACGTGTAGCCTTTCTCGTCTTGTTCAAAATTATTAGGGCTTTCTACCATAAAATTGGCTTTTACAACTGGTGGCTCTATGCTTTTGAACTGTATTCGCTGTGTGTAAGTATTTTTTACTTCACTATCTTTTAAGGCATTGAGGGTGACCAAATGCGTTGTACTGGTATTAAAGGTGCTATCAAAATCCAAAGCATCGCCCATTTTTTTACCACCAATCAACCACTCGTAAGTGTCCGCATTTTTAGAAAGGTTCTTGAAGAAGATGCGGAGTTCCTTGATATTGCGTGGTACCAAGAAGGTGTAAGTAGGTGTATTATTGTCTGTGCCTTGCTCAAACTCGTTCGGGCTTTCGACCATAAAATCAGCTATCACGGATTGCTCCACCGCTTGTCCGCAGCAGAGATAAGGCAGACAAAAATCACCGACGATGGTCAATGTAGTGACCACAGCCGCGCTGGCTATTCTAATGCCCGAGTTGTTATCAATATTGCCCGTATCGATGACTAATATGAAAGTACCGCCTTTTGGCACACCGCCTTGATGTTCGAGTCCTGGATGAAAATGGGCGTAATCGGCGAGGGTGGTGATGCCTCGCACGGGCTGCCTGCCTGTTGGCGGCTGTAAAAGACAAAAGACTATATCGAA
>JAYTON010000601.1:0-5523 GCA_043747725.1 Saprospiraceae bacterium | reverse complement strand
AAACCAGCCCATTTCAGGGGGTAAAATACCCGCCGCCGCCAATCGCTCTTTGGCTGGATTGTATATTTCATCGTCGGAACCTGTTATTTCATCTCCGTTTTTATGGAGAGCTAAAGCTAAATTATGCATCGCTGCACCGCCGACGGCGATAAAGTGAATTTTCATTTTCAACACATATTTTTATTTTGACACATAGGTCACATAGAACACATAGTTTTTCTATGTGTTCTATGTGACCTATGTGTCAAGGAAATTTACAATACATCAATTGATTTTAAAATAACAGAATAAACAAATTCTAACTCTTCATTGGTGATGCAATAAGGCGGCATTATATAAATCACATTGCCCAACGGACGCAGCAAAACACCATTTTCTAAGTAAAATTTGTAGGCTTTTTCCTTAAAAGGGTTAAAATACGAGGAATTTTCAGATGTTTTAAATTCAATCGCCAAAATAGTCCCCGTTTGCCGAACGTCCTTAATCCTTGCATTTCCCTTAATTTTTTCAGAAAAAACAGCATGATTAAGACATATATTTTGAATGTTTTGTTGACAATCTTCACTCAAAAGTAAATCTAAACTCACATTCGCAGCCGCACACGCCAAAGGGTTCGCCGTATAAGAATGCCCATGAAAAAAAGTCTTTGAAATATCGTCCGAAATGAACTTCTCATAAATAGTCTGAGAACAAATGGTGACACCCAAAGGCATAAATCCACCTGTAATCCCTTTTGAAAGGCAGATAATATCGGGTTTATGGGTACAATAATCAGTAGCGAAGAGTTTCCCTGTTCTACCAAAACCCGTCATCACTTCGTCGGCAATGCAAACCACCTTATTTTGTTGGGCTATTTCTATCAGTTTATCCAAATATTCTGCCTTGTACATCTGCATACCTGCCGCACCTTGCACGAGGGGTTCAAAGATAAAAGCGGCAGTCTTTTCATTTTTGACCAAATGGTCAAATTGCATTTTTAAGGCTTCAAAATTATCATCCGTCGGAATCGGAATATGCAAAACTTCAAACAATAAAGGGTCAAAAGGTTCGCTAAAAGTATTTCTGCCGCCGACGCTCATTGAGCCAAAAGTATCGCCGTGATAGGCGTTTTCAAAGGCAATTATAGTCGTTTTATGCTTAATTCCTTGATTGAACCAATATTGCAAGGCCATTTTTAAAGCCACTTCAACTGAGGTAGAGCCATCATCAGAGAAGAAAACCTTTGAATACTGAGGGGGTAAGTTGTGTATTAACCGTTCGGTCAAATTAATAGCTTGGGGGTGTGTAAATCCTGCAAAAATGACCTGCTCCAATGTCATCGCTTGTTGAGCTATGGCATTGGCAATATAGGCATTGGCGTGTCCATGAATATTGACCCACCATGATGCGATGGCGTCAATGTATGTTTTTCCATCTGCGGCGTAGAGCGTACAACCTTTTGCTTTTTCAATCAAAATGGGGGTATCGCTGCCTTTGATGGGCGTAAATGGGTGCCAGATATAGGCTTTATCTTTTTCTTGCAGAGTCATAATTTGAAATGATTGTCAACAAATTTTTTGACACTTTCTTTATTTAAATCCGCCATTTTCGGGATTGAAAACAACAAAGGTAGTTCAGAATATTCCAATATAAAATCAACACTCGATTGGACGACATCACCATTAAAAACAATGCCTTTTATAGGAATATGCGCTTGTTTCAAAGCAAAAACTGTCATTAATGTATGATTAATGCTGCCTAAATAATTTTCTGAAACGAGAATAACAGGCAGATTGAGATGCTTAATCAAATCAATATTTAAGAAGTTTTTGCCTAAAGGCGACATGATACCGCCCGCCGTTTCTACTATCAAATTGTTATTGGTTAAAGGCAATTTTAATTTTTCTTTCTCAATAACGACCCCCTCAGTATCAGCCGCAAAATGGGGCGACGCAGCCGTTTGAAAACGATAGGCTTCAGGATGAATGGTACATTTTGAATTGCTGACATGGTTCTGTATAAAAATAGAATCCGAATTGTCCAAATCACCTGCTTGTATGGGCTTCCAATAATCGTAACCCCATGCCTCGCAGAGTATAGCGGAGCAGAGGGTTTTGCCGATGCCTGTGTGTATGCCTGCGATAGTTATCATTTTCGTTATTTGTTAATTTTTTTTACAATCTTAATAATTCTGCAATCAACCTATCAATTTGCTCTTTTGTATTAAAAGAATGTAGAGAAATACGCAGCCTTTCAGTGCCTACCGCAACCGTCGGCGAAAGTATGGCTTTTACAAAAAAATCTTTACTAATTAATTGATTTTCAATACTTTTTGCTTTAAAATTATCACCAATAAGTATGGCTTGAATCGGCGAATGGCTCTCAATAATGCTGTATTTTTTTACTGTAACAACATTTTCTTTCCAATATTGAATCAACTGAAATAAAACATTTCTATTAGCATTGAGTAAGTTTTTATAGATGTTTTGAATTTGAATATAAAATGAAGGGGGTAGGGCAGTGGTGTAAATAAATGAACGTGAATGATTGATGAGATACTGCCTCAAAATGGCACTCCCCACTATCGCCGCACCATGATAACCTAAGGCTTTTCCGAAGGTATGAATACGGGCATACACCCGATTTTCTAAACCATATTGGCAGACCAAACCTTTACCATTTTCACCATAAATACCCGTCGAATGGGCTTCATCTACTATTAATAATGCATTATATTTTTCGCATAAATCGGCTATTTTACTAAGGGGGGCTTCGTCGCCATCCATTGAATAAATGGATTCAATGACGACTATTTTTTTAGGCGTGGCTGATTGCAATTTTGCCTCTAAATCTACTAAATCATTGTGTTTGAAGACACTTCTATGGGCTTTGCTTAAGCGAATGCCATCAATAATGGATGCGTGGATATATTCATCAGAGATAATCGTATCATTTTTTGTAGCAATACAAGAGAACAAACCGATATTCGCCATGTAGCCTGAACTGTAAATTAAAGCGGCTTCAGCTTTGTGAAATTGAGCAATCATCCCCTCAGTATTTTCTGCTAAATTAGAATTGCCTGTTATCAAACGAGAACCTGTACTGCCGTTGGGGTAAAGGGTAAGGGAATGGTCGAAAAGGTCATTTTTTGAAGCAAAACCTAAATAATCATTAGAGCAAAAATCAATTTTATCCGACACGCTGACCAATCGCCTCAACAAGCCATCGGCTTCTTTTTTATCCAAAAGTGATTTTAAATGATTGTCAAAATGCTTGTTTTCAGACATTTATATATGGTAAAAACTTTGCAAAGGTTTTACCCAAAGGGATTCCTTCGGAAGAACCCTCGCAAAGTTATATCTAAGATAAATTAATTAACCGCTTCTTTAAAAGGCTTGCGAGCCGTCAAGCCCAATGTTTTAAACATTTGCATATCCGTGTCAAAATCAGGATTGGGCGTAGTCAAGAGTTTTTCTCCTGCAAAAATCGAATTCGCACCAGCCATAAAACACAGAGCTTGGTCAGACAATGACATATCGTTCCTACCTGCCGACAAACGCACCACGCTGCGGGGCATAATAATACGCGCTGTGGCTATCATCCGCAACATTTCATCAATTTGCACCTTAGTATTGTTCGCCAACGGCGTTCCTGCAACAGGCACCAAGGCATTCACGGGAACAGAATCGGGATGCTCTTCCATCGTGGATAAGGTGTGAAGCATTTTAATTCTGTCATCATCCGTTTCACCCAAGCCAATGATGCCACCGCAACAGACGGAAAGTTTCGCTTTTTTTACGTTTTTCAAGGTGTTCAAGCGGTCATCGAAAGTGCGGGTGGTGATGATATTTTCATAATTATCGCTTGATGTATCAATATTATGGTTGTAAGCGAAGCAACCGGCTTGTTTGAGGCGTTCTGCTTGCTCATACGTGAGCATTCCCAAGGTGCAACAGACCTCTAAACCCATATCGTTGACCTCAGAAACCATTTCCAAAACCCTATCAAAATCTCGATTATCGCGCACTTCTCGCCAAGCTGCACCCATGCACAAGCGCGAAGCCCCGTTGGCTTTGGCAACAGCAGCCCGTTCCATCACTTTTTTAACGGTCATAAGCGGATGCACTTCTACATCGGTGTGATAACGCGCTGCCTGTGGGCAATAAGCGCAATCTTCCTTGCAACCGCCTGTTTTGATTGAAATCAAACTACTGATTTGCACTTCACTATACGCCTTATTTTGACGATGAACAGTTGCCGCTTCAAAAATCAAATCCAATAATGGGCGATTGTATATTTCTTCAATTTCGGATAATGTCCAGTTGTTTCTGATAGTCATACGCTGTTAATTTTGTGTATCGCGGAACTCCAGTTCCGTTTACGAATTGTCTTCTTGGATGAGGGCGGAACTGGAGTTCCGCGATACGTATTGTTGCAGAACTGGAGTTCTGCAACAATACCCCCTCAGTATTGAGCGAGCAAAAGTAGAAAAATCTTAAAAAAAACAAAGCGAATTGTTTCTTAAACTTCAATTCATCACTCATCATTTATCATTCATCATTCTCTACCGCTCATTTTCTATCAGCAGTTTTCTTATTTTATGCGTAATTTTATTATCTTTAAACACATGATTATCAACGGATTGTATAGGTACAACTCGTTTTGTACTGCCTGAAATAAAGGCTTCATCAGCGTTTAAAAACTCTTCAAGAGTGATGTCTCTTTCTTCACAGTCAAAATGATTTTTCACAATTTTCATGATATTTTGACGAGTAATGCCGTGTAAAATATTCCGACTGGGGGTAATGATTTTACCATCTTTGACCATAAAAATGTTGCTGCGAGACGATTCTGAAATAATGCCATTGAAATGATATAGCACGTCTTGAGCACCCGCCGCTTTCATTTTCGGTAAGTGATAAATAGGCACAATATAATTAATGGATTTAATGTCAGGCAGTTCTCGTAAATGCTCAACCAGCATCAATTTTATGAAATCTGATTGTTGAGGCATTGAAAACGGCTTGGCGAGCATCATCACGTTGGGTAGGGTAGGCGTATAACCGTCTTCTGAATAGCCACCAGTGCAGAGTAATTTAATACCCAACAATTTGTGTTTATTTAATTTTATAAGGTCTAAAATATGCTCGCGCAAATGCTCACGGGAATAGGGTAAAGCCAAATTCATTTTACTGGTCGAATATTCAAATCTATCTAAAAAAATCGGCTGACCGTCAATGGCTCTAAAAAAATCGAACACGCCGTAACCCCTCAGTATAGCCAGGTCTGTGATGTGAATTTTGGCTTCAGCAATGGGAATTATTTGTCCGTTGATGTAGGTGAATTCTTGTTGTATAGTCATTTAAGCGTTATGCGGGATTAAAACCGCTTTTATTAGTTAACATAAGACTAATTATTTTTGAATTTGAATTAAGATTGGCAGGATTTAGAGAATCCTTAAAAATCTTTTAAATCCTGCCAATCCTAATTCAAATAACGCCCAAAGATAGAACACTTAAAAATGAAAATTATGTACAGAATTTT
>JAYTON010000600.1:0-4962 GCA_043747725.1 Saprospiraceae bacterium | reverse complement strand
AGTATTGTCAATTATGTCGGTGTACTGATTGGGGCGATAAGCGTCATTTTTATTTATCCTCAGATTGATGAAAATGATTTGGGCATGATTCAGTTTACTATGAATACGGCTATTCTGTTTGCTCCTTTAGCGGGTTTTGCTTTGAGCCTGACGGCTATTCAGTTTTATACGGATTTTCATGCCGATGAAAAAGAAAATACGGGGTATTTATTCCTTTTATCCGCTTCTACCTTTGTTTTTAGTGTTATTTTTGTTTCTGTCATTTATGCTTTTCGACATGCCGTTTCACCATTTTTTGGAAATGATGCTATTAAATTTTTGAATGCCCTACCATATATTCTCGTTTTCACGGTTATTATATCGCTTGCCAATTTATTCAATGCTTATACCGCCCTTTTTAATAGGGTAGTAGTGCCTTCCATTTTACAGAATCTGTTGATTAAAATTGCGCTGCCAATCCTCGTTTTGCTGTTTGCTTTTGGCTATATTTCCTTTGCGGATGTGTATAAAGGCATGACTTTCACACTTTTATGTATGCTTTTGGGGATGATTTGGTATATCGGTTATTTAGGTCAATTGAAACTCAAACCGAATTTTGATCTCTTGAAAATACCCTTGTTGAAGCGGATGGTGAGTTATTCTTCTTTCAATATTATCGTCAGTTTTGGGGGATTATTGGCTCAACGGGTGGATTTATTATTGATAGTGCCGATGACTCAACAGTTTGGCAACGCGGCGGTTTTTGGCTTTGGTTTTTTCATTTCAGAAGCTATTGATGTGCCTCGTAAAGCACTGTCCAGTATTGCTTCGCCCATGATTTCAAACTCTTTGAAGACCCATAATATCGCTCATGTCAACGAAATATATCGAAAAAGTGCTTTGCTCCAACTCATTGCAGGTGTATTTTTATTGGCAGGCGTATGGGCTTGTGCTGATTCTTTATTTGATTTGATGCCTAAAAATGGGGAGGTTTATAGAGTCGGTAAAAACATTATTTTAATCTTAGGTTTCGCCAGATTGGTGGATATGGCGACAGGTATCAATGCCGAAATCATCACCTATTCTCAATACTATCGCTTCAATTTTATTTCCCTTTTGACAATGGCAATCATGAACGTATCGCTCAATTTATTGCTCATACCGCGATTAGGGATAGAAGGTTCAGCTTACGCTACTTTGAGTTCAATCATCGTCGTCAATTTTTGGCGGATGCTTTTTATTTATCAAAAAATGACCATTCATCCATTGACGATTAAGATGCTTTGGGTCGTTTTGATTGGGATAGTCGGATGGTATATCGCAAAGAGCACCCCCTCAGTATCTTTACCTATTTTAAACATTTTGTTGAAAGGAATAGTCGTTACAACAGTTTACGGTACAGCTATTCTCTATTTTAAAATATCCGAAGATGTAACAGCAATATTTGAAAAAGGAAAGAATTTATTGAAAATAGGACAATGAAAGCAAATTTGATTAATTTTGTAAGTGAATTCATCGTTTATCATTCATAACTCATCATACCCTTAGTAGCCCGATGTCAAAAAGTAGCTCCCGTACAGTTGTCAACCCATTTAAGCCGCTCATCAATCAACTTCCCAAAGGGATAAGGAATCGCTATTATTTGATATTGATAGTGTTTATTCTTTTCATGCTTGTATTTGATAAAGCTGATTTTTGGACACAATTCAAGCTCCAACGTTCAATAAAAAGACTTGAAAATGATAAAGTTTTTTATTTAAATAAACTCAAAGAAGCCCATCAAGAGCGGATAGATATGCAAAGCAATCAAGAGAAATTCGCCCGCGAGCATTATTATATGAAAGCAGCCGATGAAGATGTGTTTGTGATTGAAAAAGAAAATAAAAAATAGAACTTTTGATGAAAATATATAGAATCCGATATACTTTTGCCGCCAATTAAATATCATCATTAAAAAGAACATTCATTTAATCCAAATAATATGTCAGTATTAGTAAACAAAGATTCGCGCATCATTGTGCAAGGCTTCACAGGTAAAGAAGGTACTTTTCATACAGAACAAATGATTGAATACGGAACAAATGTAGTTGGGGGTGTAACGCCTGGTAAAGGTGGTTCGGAACACTTAGGTCGCCCTGTTTTCAATACAGTCATTGATGCCGTTGAAAAGGCTAAGGCAAATACGAGTATTATTTTCGTCCCTCCAAAGTTTGCAGCCGATGCTATTATGGAAGCGGCTGAAGCAGGCATCAAAGTAATTATCTGTATTACTGAGGGGATACCTGTTCAAGATATGTTGAAAGCAAAGGCTTACATTGAAAATAAAGATTGTCGATTAATTGGTCCTAACTGCCCGGGTATTATTACACCTGATGAAGCCAAAGTAGGCATTATGCCCGGCTTTGTCTTCAAAAAAGGCTCAATTGGTATCGTTTCTAAATCAGGTACGTTGACTTACGAAGCGGCAGATCAAGTGGTCAAAGCAGGTATGGGCATTACAACGGCTATCGGAATCGGCGGTGATCCTGTCATCGGGACTACTACAAAAGAAGCCGTCGAATTGCTTATGAATGACCCTGAAACTGAAGCGATTGTTATCATTGGCGAAATCGGTGGAGGCATGGAAGCGGAAGCGGCTTATTGGATAAAAGAAACGGGTAATAAAAAACCAGTGGTTGGTTTCATAGCAGGTCAAACAGCACCGAAAGGTCGTAAAATGGGTCATGCAGGTGCTATCGTAGGCGGTGATGATGATACGGCAGAAGCAAAAATGCGAATCTTAGCTGAGTGTGGCGTTCATGTTGTGAGTTCTCCTGCTGATATTGGGGCGACTATGAAAAAAGTTTTAGGAAAGTAATTTTTCATTATATTGTGTACAATGAATAGGGTATTTTATCAATTGATGATAAAAAACTTTAATAAAGCCTTCACTTATTATGAGGGCTTTGTTAATTTTGACAATAATCAAATTGATAACTTTTTACCTATATTAAATACTCTACAATTGGCATACTTCCAGAGAACTATCGATAAACTCATCCATCTCGTTACAAAAGATACTGACGGATATGATGTCATTGATTTTCGTGTAGGAACGATAATTGGCACAACCATACTTTTATGTTTTCCTCTTATTAATCATTTTTTTAAAAATACCATTCCTGATTATCCTTTAGGCAGAAATATTTTAATTATTATGCAAATACTGAGCATCCTCGCTTCTTATCGCTTCACCTTTTTTAAAAGATGGGGCAATGAAATAGGCAACTTATTTTCTCTCCTTTTCGCTTTTTTAATCAACACCATAGTTTTCGTTAATGGTTTTCCAGTTAGGGATTCTGCTTTTGCTTTAATCGCCACATTTGCCATGATGGGCATGTTTAAGGTAAAAAAATTGATGTTGTATTATACATTCATTGTAAGTTCATATTTGATTCTTCTCATTTTAATGAGCGATATGGAAGCCTCTGCTCAATACTTTCTAATCGTGACTTTAGTCCCTCTGTTTAGTATGGGCATCTATATGTTTAGTCTCAAATTAGATGCTGTAGAAGATTTGAAAAAAAATGAAGGCGAATTGAAGCAGCGTGAAGCCTGGTTTAGAAATATATTTGATAATGCTCCGGTCGGTATCGTTTTATACGATGAATATCATCATCCCTTCAAATACAACAAATTTATTTTGGAATTGCTGGGTTATAGTGAAATGGAATTATCTCAAGTTGGTATCCAAAACCTGGTTCAGCCCGACGATATGATTCTTGAAAATGAGTTCTTTGCTCAAAAAAATGATGATAAACCTCATTTTTTTGAGCAAAGGCTGCATACAAAAAGCGGAAAACAACTCTGGGTGCGTATTAAAATTGCTAAAATGGCGATTGAAAATCGAGATTTTACTATCTCAATGTTTAATGATATTACTGTTGAAAAAAATATTGATATTCAATTAAGAGAATCGGCACAACTTCTCAAATCTCAGAATGAAGCTTTAGAGGAATTCAGCTACGTTATTTCTCATGACTTGCAAGAGCCTTTGAGGATGATTACAAGTTTTAGCCAAATCATTCAAAACAGGTATATTTTAAAATTGAATAATGAACAAGCCAATATTGATTTCGCTTTTGTCATTGATGGGGCTAAAAGAATGAGTAATTTGATTAAAGATATGCTTGAATATTCACGGTGGACAGCAAAATCCCTCCCAATGGAAAGAGTAGATACAAGAGAAGTTTTGGCTGAAACGCTTCAAAATTTAACTTTTAGCCTTTCAAATAGCCAAGCTGAAATTTTGACCGATGATTTACCTATTATTTATACCAATAAACTGATGCTCGGTCAAGTGTTTCAGAACCTGATAGGGAATGCCGTTAGATACCGACATCCTGATAGATTGCCTTTAATCTCAATTAAAGTAGAAAGACGCTTATTTGATATTCAATTTGCCATAAAAGACAACGGTTTAGGGTTTGAAGAAAAATATAAAGACCGTATATTTGGTATTTTTCAACGCTTATATCCTGATAAAGGCAGCGGCACTGGTATGGGACTGGCTATCTGCAAGCGGATAATTGAAAAACAAGGGGGGACAATATGGGCGGAATCAATCATTGGAGAAGGTTCAACTTTCTTTTTTACCTTGCCCTACAGGGATATTGATACTTTGGAGAATGAATTTAAGCCAATCAATTCTGCATCAAAAAGCATAAATTTAAAAACTGACATCAGTAATAGGCATCTTTTATTCATTAGACTTGTTGCGATGTATTAATTATCATTTTAAGTTAAAATTCCACAAGCCGGCACAAATTTCGAGTACATCATTATATAATTCAAAATCATGTACTCTTAATCTATCAGAAAGAAATCTATATTTTTTCATGCCACCGATGCTATGTTCAACCCAAATACGTTTTCTTGATTTTTGTTTATTCTCATCTTTCTGTATCTGTGTTAATTCTTGATTACGGGGTTTTTTATAGGGAA
>JAYTON010000599.1:0-5934 GCA_043747725.1 Saprospiraceae bacterium | reverse complement strand
TAAGCTGTACTGTGCAATGAGCCTTTGGTTTCGGAGCGCAATACGGCTATTATCTCCCCTACCCACTCAGTTTTTTTTATGAATTTCATTTTTTAATTTAAATCAATTAAACTCAAAGATAAAAATAAAACCTACCCCCTCAGTATTCTTAACTAAAATCCTATTAAATCCTTATAATCCTACAAAATCCTGATTCAAATTAAAAAACCACCGAAACCCCATACCTTCGCCCTACGTATCATCTCCTTTCAATTATTCAATCTTTTTTAATGAATCGCTTTTATATAGCCGTTGTTTTGCTTGTTTTATGCTTTAATTTAAATGGTCAAATTATCAACGTTGAGGATAAACGGGTGCGTTTGAAAGATAGTATTGCCTTCAAAGGCTATGCGGATATTGCTTTGAATGTGTATAAAAATGATAAATCCCTATTGGCTGTCAATGCCAATAGCCAATTGGAATATGTGCATTTGAAGCATTTATTTCTATTAATCGGTGGTTATAATTTAGTGAAAGCGGGCAATAGCAATTTTCTCAATGATGGTTTCGGGCATTTCAGATACAACTATGATGTGTCGAAAAAAATCGTGTTTGAAGCTTTCACGCAAGCGCAATACAATCAACGGACGCGCTCGCAGTTCAGAGGATTGGTGGGTACGGGTGCGCGTTTAAAGTTTCGATTGTCTGATAAACAACGGTTTTATCTGGGTACTGCTGTGATGTTTGAACACAACCAATTCAGTGATGCTACGCCGCGACAATATGACGTGCGTTTGAGCAATTATTTGTCCATGAATATAGCCATTTCTGATAAAGTCAAATTCAATAACACGACTTATATTCAACCCATTTTGACAGATTTAAGCAATTATCGAATGGCTTCGCAAGCAAATTTACTGTTTCAAATTTCTAAAAGGTTGGTTTTTAAAGTCTCGGGTAATTTAGTATTGGATAGAGACGCTCGCCTACCCCTCTCCGTACCCGACCTCATTTATGCGTGGACGAACGGCTTGCGTTGGGAATTTGGAGAATAATCGGCTACTACCGATATTTTGCACCTTTGGTGCATTTTAGGAGCATTTGTAAGGTGTTATCAAATAAGCTATATCTATCTTTGAAGCAAATTTTATAAAAATAACAATGATACCTACTGAAATTTCCTCCATAATTGTATCCGCCAAAGAGATGCAAGCCACTTTTGAAAACATTCTCTTAAAATTAGGCTTTCCCGAAGTAAGAGCAGCCGAATGTGCCGCTGTTTTCACGCATAATAGCGTGGATGGGATCTATACTCATGGCGTCAATCGGTTTCCAAGATTTGTGCAATACATAAAAGATGGCTACGTCAAACCGCACGCCGTACCGACCTTGAAACACCAATTCGGCGGCATTCAACAATGGGATGGCAACCTCGGGGCAGGTCCCTCGAATGCCATTCATGCCACCGAAGCAGCGATGGCATTGGCTCAGAAACACGGCATCGGATGCGTAGCGATGGCAAATACCAATCATTGGATGCGCGGCGGTACTTATGGATGGCAAGCGGCGAAAGCCGGTTTTGTATTTATCGGCTGGACGAATACGACGGCGAATATGCCCGCGTGGGGTGCAACAAATGCCAAATTGGGCAATAATCCCTTGGTTTTAGCCATGCCATATCAAGATGAAGCCATTGTTTTGGATATGGCAATGTCGCAATATTCTTTTGGAGCAATGGAGTTGGCAGTCTTGAAAAATGAAAAATTATCTGTCGCGGGTGGCTATGATAAAACAGGTCACCTCACCGACGACCCTTCATTAATACTCGAATCATGGCGAACTTTGCCAGTCGGCTATTGGAAGGGCGCAGGTTTGTCGTTTTTGTTGGATATTTTAGCAGCAGTGTTAGCAGGTGGTTTGGCTACGCATGAAATCAGTCAAAAACCTGCTGAAATGGCAGCTTCCCAAGTATATATTGCCATTGATATAGCCAAATTGGGTAATCACTCGAGCATTCCACACATCATCAACAGTATTATCAATGATTATCATCAATCCATCCCGATAGATGCATCGCATAAAATCACCTTCCCGGGCGAGCGCGTTTTGCAAACTCGGCAGAAAAACCTTGTGCAAGGTGTGCCAGTTTTGGAAAGTGTTTGGGGGGAGATTTTGGGGTTTTTAGAATAGGAGTATTAGGTGTGAATCTGATACTCGTTTTTGCTTTAATCAAAAATACTGAGGGGTGTGCAAAATCATCCATACAATCATCAACCCAAAGCCTCTCGCCTCAAGCAAGCGGCTTTTTTTATGTATTTCACAGAGTTTTCACTTGAAACACAATCCTTTTTGTATTTTACCCGCCTAATTAAAAAATATGAAAGCAGTATATCTGAATAAGTATGGCAACAGTGCGTCTGCCTTTGAAATAAAAGAAACGGACATGCCCATTGCAGGCAAAGGTGAAGTAGTTATTAGAGTCATCTGTTTTGGATTGAACTTCGCGGACGTGGTGGCGCGCAGAGGGTTGTATCCTGAAGCCCCAAAAAATCCAGTGGTGTTAGGCTACGATGTGGCGGGTTTCATCCACGCAGTCGGCGAAGGCGTTGAGGGATTGAGCATTGGACAACGAGTGGTGGCACTCACGCGTTTTGGTGGCTATGCAGAATATGCGAAAACCAATGTAGCAGGCGTGGCTGTTATGCCCGATTCGATGGATTTTGCTACGGCAACGGCATTGGCGACTCAAGGCTGCACGGCATATTATTGCGCTTTCGAGAGCGTTACTTTGCATGAGGGCGATAGGGTTTTGGTGCAAGCGGCGGCTGGTGGTGTTGGGAGTATGTTGGTGCAAATGGCGAAGCATAAAAAATGCATCGTTTATGGCACCGCTTCTACGTCTAAAATGGATTATTTGAAAAAAATAGGCGTAGATGTGCCGATTGATTACACTCAAGAGGATTTTGGAATCATTATTCGCCACCACTCCCCGACTCAAAACGTGGATATTGTCTTCGATAGCTTAGGCGGACGAACATTTAAAAATAGTTTTAAATTACTGGGTCCCGCAGGTCGCATCGTCACATTCGGTGCAGCAGAGCAAATCAATGGCAACAAAACGAATAAATTTGATTCACTTAAAATGGCATTCAATTTTGGCATTTTCTCTCCAATTCAATTGCTCACGACTTCGAGAGCCATTATCGGTGTGAATATGCTTAAAATTGCCGACTACCGACAAGCCGTTTTCAAGCACTGCATCACGGAAGTAGTCAAAATGGCGCAATACGACATCATCGTACCGACCATCGATAAAGTCTATAAAGTGCATCAAATAGCCGAAGCTCATGATTATTTGGAAAGTCGGCAGTCGATTGGAAAAGTGGTGATGCAGTGGTGAAATCATGGGTAATGAGTGATAGATAATTAGGTAATTCCATTACTTATTACCCATTACCAATTACCCATGACTTATTACCTTTAAAAAAAGAAAAGCACTATATTTGCTCCTGTTTTGAAAAAAGAAGGTTTTTATATTCAATATTCCATAAAAATATCACCCAATATGAATCAATTTGATGTCATCATCATCGGAAGTGGACCTGGCGGCTATGTAGCGGCTATTAGAGCGTCCCAATTAGGCTTGAATGTAGCCATTATTGAGCGAGAATCGCTCGGCGGTATTTGCCTCAATTGGGGCTGTATTCCCACCAAAGCATTATTAAAAAGCGCACAAGTTTTTGAATATCTAAACCATGCCAGCGATTACGGTATTACGGTGAAAGAAGCATCCGCTGATTTTGGTGCCGTTATTGGTCGCTCACGCGGCGTTGCGGATGGCATGAGCAAAGGCGTACAATTCCTCATGAAGAAAAATAAGATAACGGTCATCATGGGAAATGCTCAATTACTGAAGGGGAAGGTCGTGGAAGTGACGGATGCCGAAGGCAAAAAAGCCATGTATTCAGCACCGCATACCATCATCGCCACAGGCGGACGCGCTAAAGAATTGCCTAATTTGAAAATTGACGGTCAAAAAATAATAGAGTATCGCAAAGCAATGAGCCTTCCGACGCAGCCTAAAAGTATGGTCGTGGTGGGTGCAGGGGCAATTGGCGTTGAGTTTGCATATTTTTATAACTCACTTGGTACAAAGGTAACGGTTGTTGAATTTTTAGAGCAAGGTTTAGTCCCGCGTGAAGATGAGGACATTTCTAAGGAATTGACCAAAATTTATAAGAAAAAAGGCATAGTTACATTGGCTGGAACGTCCGTAGAGTCGGTTGATACATCGGGCGAAGGCTGCAAAGTGAAAGTGAAAAGTAGGAAAGACGGTAGCGAGCAAATCATCGAATGCGATATAGTGCTTTCAGCGGCAGGCGTAACGCCCAATTCTGAGAATATTGGTTTGGAAGCATTAGGTATTAAAACCGATAGAGGTTTTATTACAGTCGATGAGAAATATCAAACAAATGTACCAGGTATTTATGCCATCGGCGATGTTATCCCAACTCAGGCGTTGGCACACGTAGCGAGTGCAGAGGGCATCACCTGCGTAGAAGGCATTGTAGGTCAGCACATTACGAAGATAGATTATAATAATATACCGGGTTGTACTTATTGCTCGCCTGAAATTGCATCAGTCGGTTACACTGAAAAGGGAGCGATTGAAGCCGGTTATGAATTGAAAATCGGTAAGTTTCCTTTCACGGCATCAGGCAAAGCGAAAGCGGCTGGAGCGCCAGAAGGTTTTGTAAAAGTTATTTACGATGCTAAATATGGAGAATGGCTCGGTGCACATTTTATTGGCTATAATGTGACGGAGATGATTGCTGAAGTCGTGGTCGCTCGCAATTTGGAAACAACTGGGCATCAAATTCTCAAATCCATTCACCCCCACCCGACTATCAGCGAAGCCATTATGGAGGCTACAGCGGCGGCTTATGGTGAGGTGATACATTTATAATGAGTGAAAAGTTCACTATTCACTATTCACTATTCACTATTCACTATTCACTATTTAATGGATATTGGCTTTTTAAATTTTCGGTTTTGGGATTTGTTGGATATACTCGTTGTGGGTTATTTGATTTATCAAGTGTACCGATTACTGAGGGGGTCGGTAGCATTCAATATATTTGTAGGGGTAGTCTTGCTTTATACGATTTGGTGGTTGGTGAAAGCGTTAAAAATGGAGCTTCTGTCCATGATTTTAGGGCAATTTGTGAGCGTCGGCGTATTGGTTATCGCTATTGTTTTTCAACCTGAACTCAGGCGTTTTCTCTTGCTCATCGGCAATCAAACACTGAGGGGTCGGATTAAATTTATTAATCCATTAAATGACCATAAAATAGATAACTCATTGGAAATCAATGAATTAAAATTAGCCATCTTAGCATTAAGTGCTGCTGGAACAGGCGCACTCATCGTCTTAGCCAATAACTCAACGATGGTGAATGTTGCCGAGTCAGGTGTGACGATGGATGCCAAAATTAGCAAAAGTCTTATATTGAGTATTTTTAATAAAGAAAGCCCTTTACACGATGGGGCTATCATTATTTCAAACAATAAAATACACGCAGCCAGCAGCGTTTTACCCCTCAGTGAAAGCCCCGATTTGCCTCAAGAAGCAGGCTTGAGACATCGCGCAGCCCTCGGCATTACTGAAACAGCCAATGCGACAGCCTTCATCGTTTCAGAAGAAACTGGCAAAATTTCGATAGCGCATCAAGGCAGATTGAAATTGGATTTAGACGAAAAATTATTGGGGGAATTGTTGGAAAAATATTACAATAACTCTTTCAGAATGTAATTTTATTTTTATTAAAAAATAAGAATTGAAATAAAATAACAATAAATGCGAATATTGGGTTAAAAAGCAGAAGTAAGAAGTAAAGTAAATATCAATAACTTTGTAGTGACCAAACCATAAAGAATTGATAATGAAAGAGATAG
>JAYTON010000598.1:0-3151 GCA_043747725.1 Saprospiraceae bacterium | reverse complement strand
GAAAGGCTCAAGATTTGGTCGTTCAAATTAGACGGTACGGATAAAAAACTCTTTGCAGGTGGCCTGAGAAATACAGAAAAATTAGTACTGCAGCCCGGTACTGATGAAATATGGGGCATGGATCATGGCAGCGATGATATGGGTAAAATCATGGAGCGAAAAAATAAAACAGAGGTTCGCCAACCCATCACTGACTACAATCCACCGTGCGAAATGAACCATTATGTAGAAGGTGGTTTCTACGGACATCCCTATATTACCGGCAACAGAATGCCTCGTTATGAATACATGGATCGCCCTGACATCGTCGATTGGGCAGCTAAAACAATCCCACCAGCATGGGCAGCAGGCGCGCACAATGCCCCCAATGCCATGACTTTTTATGATGGTAATCAGTATCCGGCGGCTATGAAAGGCAATGCATTTGTAGCCTATCATGGCTCTTGGAATAGAAGTGAAAGAGCAGGCTATCGCATCACTCACGTATTGTTTGAAGAAGGCAAACCCTACGGCGAACAGCGTTTTGTAGAATTTTTGAATAAAGGAGAAATATATGGTCGCCCGGTAGATGTGATAGTAGCGAAAGACGGTTCACTACTCATTTCAGATGATTGGGAACATAAGATTTATAAGCTATCTTATATTGGGAAAAAATAGAACACCCCTCAGTATAAATAACGATAAACTTGCATCAAATATCTCAAATAGAGTTCATGAATTTATAACGATTTTAAGGGTATTAATTGGCAATGCTAAGTTTTTAACTAAATTTGTTCAGTTTTAAAAAATTAATTAACTAAAAAGAATTCATATTATGAAGCAAACAACTTTATTACTTATTGGAGCAGCTGTATTAATTTTTCTGTATGGCGGTTGCAAATACAATGGTATGGTCACCTCTGAACAGGGCGTCAGTGGCAAATGGGCAAATGTCCAAAGTGAATACCAACGCCGCGCTGATTTGATTCCGAATATTGTAGAAGCCGTGAAAGGTGAAGCTAATTTTGAGAAAGGTGTTTTGGAAGGTGTCGTCCAAGCCCGCGCGAGTGCCACTCAAATGAAACTCGATGCGAAGGACTTAACGCCTGAAAAAATCAAACAATATCAAGAAGCGCAAGGTCAAATCGGTATGGCGATGAGCCGCTTATTGAGTGTGGCTGAAGCGTATCCGAATTTGAAAGCCAATGCTGCTTTCAGCGAGTTGAGAACGCAATTGGAAGGGACTGAAAACAGAATCAAAGTAGCTCGTAACGATTTTAACAAAGCCGTGCAGGAATACAATGTGAATGTAAAAACATTCCCCAATAATCTTTTCGCTGGAGTGTTTGGCTTCCACGAAAAAGGCTTTTTCCAAGCGGATGCTGGGTCTCAAAATGCACCTAAAGTCAATTTTGACAGTAAATAAAATAGTTTAGAGTTATGAGTTGAGAATTGAAAGTTGTGAGTTCAGAAAAACTTTCAACTTTCAATTCTCAACTTTCAATTAAAAAAAATGTGGCTTTTTAAAAAACAGTTTTTCAATCAAGACGAAGAGAAACACATCATGCAAGCTATCCGACATGCCGAAAAGGAGAGTTCAGGTGAAGTGCGTTTGTATGTAGAGAGCCATTGCAAAACAGCAACGCATGAACGCGCGATGGCAATGTTCAAGAAATTGAAAATGCACCGCACCGCCGAACGCAATGGTGTTTTGATTTATATCGCTCTGATGGATAAACAGTTTGCTATATTCGGTGATGAAGGGATTCATCAAAAGATGGGTTTTAGTTTTTGGACAAAAGAAGCTGAAAGCTTGAAAGCCCATTTGTCGAAAGGGGAGACAGTAGAAGGTATTTGTAAAGCCATTGAAGATATAGGGCAAGTTTTGAAAGAGCATTTTCCGCCGAATGACAATGATAAAAATGAACTGTCGGATAAGCCTGTTTATGGGAGATAGGTGCTTTTTTTACGTTTTTAAATATTGATTTCATGTTAAATAAACTCATTTTTTTCTCACTTGTTTCTTTTACAATATATACACCCATTAATGCCCAATCGGATTCTACTTTTTGGAAAAATATGGCTTCAGAAACAGCAAGTGATTTGGAAATGACCTTCAGAGAACATGACTTTAAGGCTTATGCTCAACTGAACCATCCAAAGTTAATAGAAATGATGGGGACGATAGATGATTTCGCCAAAATGATGGAGGAGCAGATGAAGCAAATAGAAGCAGAGGTCAAAATAGATTCAATTGATTTTGGTGTCCCGTTCAATTTTATGAAATGTGAAAGCTCTATTAACTGCCTTTTGCCTCAAACACTTTTCATGCGCATAAGCGATACTTTAGCCATGCGGTCAACGGTCTATCTGTTGGGTGTTTCCGAAAATGCGGGTAAAACATGGTATTTCGTAGATGCGACCAATGGCGAACAATATTTGGATGCCATCGTACCGAATCGGTGTAAAGTCTTTGCGATTCCGAATAAGGAACAAGAGTATATCAGAGTAAAGAAAATAAATTGATGCCTACAAATAATAAATATCGCTCGATATTAATCGTTTTCGCCCTTTTTATCTCCTTGATACTGAGGGGTCAACCGCAAGTGCCTGATAGACCTTATCCGCAACGGTTGGTCAATGATATGGCGGGTTTGCTCAACGTCGATGAGCGCAATCGGCTTGAAAAAGACCTCGTCATGTACGACGATAGTTCATCCAATCAGATTGCAATTATCACAGTGAATTCTCTTGGCGATTATGCCATTGAAGATTGGGCTTTAGAAATAGGGCGAAAATGGGGTATAGGACGCAAAGCCAAAAATAATGGCGTCGTTATAATTGTTTCTAAAGACCCTCGTAAAATTAATATTTCCCCTGGTTATGGACTGGAAGGTGCTTTGCCAGATATTACATGCAAGCGCATTATTACCAATGAAATAACGCCGAGTTTTAAAGCGGGGCAATATTATGAAGGCTTTGCTAATGGCATTAAAGCGATTCGTTCGGCAGCTAAGGGTGAATATGTCAATGAGAATCCAAGTCAAGGGCAAGGAGACAGCGCTGGCGGTTTTTGGTTTTTTATTATCATTCTCATCATCATCATGGTTGTTTTCGCTATCATTAATAACAACCGCAATCGAGCTTCTTATTACGGACCCAATAAAAAACG
>JAYTON010000597.1:0-1967 GCA_043747725.1 Saprospiraceae bacterium | reverse complement strand
CTATTTGGAGGGATGGGTGAGTGGCTGAAACCACCAGTTTGCTAAACTGACGTACGGGTAACTGTACCGAGGGTTCGAATCCCTCTCTCTCCGCATCTTTTTAGATAGATAGAGTAAAAACAGTTTGAAATGTAATGCAATTCGATTGCGCATCTCGATTGAGAAATCGGGAGGGTTTCAAATACAATTAGTTCGGGGTGTAGCGCAGCTCGGTTAGCGCACCTGCTTTGGGAGCAGGGGGTCCCAAGTTCGAATCTTGGTACCCCGACACAATTTAAGCCTTGATAATCAATTGATTATCAAGGCTCTTTTGTTTTAAATAGATTTTTAAAAACTTGTCAAATCATGTTGTAATATCCGAAACTTGGTGGAAATTTGCAGACCGTTATTTTTTACCAAATACAACCAATTTATTCATGATAGACGAACGCATTTCGGTTTTCGACATCTTCAAAATAGGTGTTGGACCTTCCTCTTCTCATACGCTTGGACCTTGGCGAGCCGCTCAACAATTTATTACAGAACTCCATGACAATCATCTCTTTACGCAAGTAAAAAACTTGAAAGTGATGCTCTATGGCTCGTTAGCTAAAACGGGTAAAGGACATGGTACAGACATCGCCATTCAGTTAGGGTTGCTGGGTGAAGACCCTGTGACGACAGAGGTGAATTTTATTAACCAAAAGGTGAAAAACATTCGGGATACTGAGGGGGTACTTTTGGATGGGAAAAAACTCATTCCTTTCAAACCCGATGAAGATATTATATTCTTCTTCGATGCTTCATTGCCTTTTCATCCCAACGGCGTGACCTTTGCCGTTGATTTAGAAAATGGTGATACGTTTGCTCAAACTTATTATTCCGTTGGAGGTGGGTTTGTGGTGAAAGAAAGGGACGTTGCTTCAAATAAACAGGTTGTAAAATTGCCTTTCCCGATTGATTCGGCTGATGAATTATATCATCATTGTCTTGAAAACATGAGTGATATATCTCAAATAGTGTGGCAAAATGAAAAAATATGGCGCGAGGAAACTGAAGTTGGAAAAGGATTGATGACGATATGGCGCACCATGTGCGAATGCATTTATAGAGGCTGTCATACTGAGGGGGTACTGCCCGGTGGCTTGAATGTGAATCGGCGAGCGTCAGCTCTCAATAGGCATCTCATGAGCGATGCTGTTTATGGCACTTACGACGATTGGTTAAAAATAATGCAATCAAAAAAGTATTCTTTTACAGATATTTTAAATTGGGTAAGCTGTTTTGCTTTAGCAGTGAATGAAGAAAATGCTTCTTTTGGGCGCGTGGTAACGGCGCCCACGAATGGGTCGGCTGGTGTGATACCTGCCGTTTTACAATATTATATCGCTTTTGAAGGTGGCAATTCGACTTCTCAAATTATTCAATTCTTACTTGTAGCAGGTGAAATAGGGAGTATTTTCAAGAAAAATTCGACCATTTCAGCTGCCATGGGTGGTTGTCAAGCGGAAATTGGCGTCTCTTCAGCTATGGCAGCGGCTGCGTTAACGGAATGCATGGGCGGGAGTATTCGGCAAGTGCTGATGGCTGCGGAAATAGCCATGGAACATCATCTGGGCTTAACCTGCGATCCTATCGGCGGTTTGGTTCAAATTCCATGTATTGAGCGCAATACGATGGGGGCTATCAAAGCCATTACAGCCAGCCAATTGGCTTTACAAAGCAATCCCGAAACCGCTAAGGTTTCGCTTGATAGCTGTATCAAAACGATGTGGGAAACGGCACTTGACATGAATTCAAAATATAAAGAAACCTCTGACGGTGGTTTGGCTTTGAACGTACCGATTAGCCTAAGCGAGTGCTAAAAAGCATTCTCTTTTTAGAATAATAGTGGGATTTTTAAAAAAAAAGCTACTTTTGCGCCGCTAAAATTTTAATAAATGTCTTCTCATAATAATCTTACGAGCAAGCTCAGCCTTGCAGGTGTT
>JAYTON010000596.1:0-4379 GCA_043747725.1 Saprospiraceae bacterium | reverse complement strand
TATAGAGTAATAGAATTATTAAGACTTCAATGTAGTAGATGTATTTATTTTGGGTGGTTCTATTACATAATTTTTTAATTATCGTTGTCTCATGCATGGTTTGAGTTTTAAGCAACATAAATGGCGTGTACTGAGGGGGGACACGAAATTCCAATCGGCAATCAATACAGGGCTAAAATTAATCAAAGACACATTGAGTTAAATAATATCTTGCGAAGTAATTAATGGATGAAAAATTGGTCCATTGCTTTCAGAATTCTATCTTGTTTTCAGTGAACGCTTTGAGAATCTCAGTGAAGCAAGATGATTTTACAGGAAGTGTTTACCCCCCTCAGTAAAATAGCCCTATCAAGCATTCATAGTTGATACGGGAAAAAGATAAATCAGTATTGAAAAAGTTTTAAGAAAAAATCATTCTACGTCTTATTTTTTCAAAGTTGCCTTAAAAGTGCCTTCGGGTACGATGAGGTTAATCGCCGTCGGTTTGTCGCCGTCCATTTCAAAATCGAAACTATAGCCGCTCACATCTTTTACTTTAAACTGGTGTAATTTTGTTGGAAGAAGTTCGGCTTCAGGTCGCCCGGTTGCTATGATACGCAAACTGCCGTCTTTCACAAACGTTTTTATGGTTATGCCGATATCCATAATTTCAAATTCGCCTGTGTATTTCTGCAAGTCTGCGGCGGTGAGTTGGAGCATTTCTCTGCTTCCTTGCAATTCTTCTAATTTATGGCGCGTATCGGCATTTTCTTTTATTGACAAAGCTTTTTTAAATTGAACAATCGCATTAGCCGTATCTTTTTTATCAATAAAATAATCGCCATAAGAGTCATACACATTGCCGCTTTCAGGAAAATTAGCGATATTCAGTTTGAAAAAACTCTCAGCTTTTTGAATCTGCTTATTGGCTAAGGCTTGATAGCCCATGCTGTTAATCATGTTTTCAGAAGGCTTTACTGAATAGCCCAATTGCTTTGAAATATTATTAAAATGGGTGGCATATTTTCCTGCCAAAACAGTTCCTGTATCAGTGCGGTCTTTAATGCTGAGCTTCAAAGGATAAAAATCAAAGATAAAATGCAGCGCATCATATTCCGTAATGAGGGGTACAGAGCCATGCGTATCATCGCCATAATATTTGCTCTGAACTTTCAAACCATTTTGATTATTACGCGTTAAATCGCCTTTTAATTCTAAGATTGAACGAATATGTCTTGTATCATTGGATGTATCTTTTTGCACTTTTTCAACGGTCATGCCTTCGTCCATTGTATTAGCGATACCGAGAAACAAGGATTTGCCCGTGAATTTCTTATTCGCTAATATTTTTTTGGATTCATTCAAAAGCTTTTTATTATCCCACCACATACTCGGGTCAATAGCCACATAAGAGTTAAATAAATCCGCGTGATGAATTACAGTTTGCATCACCATCAAACCGCCCAACGAATGCCCAATGAGTATTTTATAGGGTTCAGTAGGATATTTTGCCTCAATATAAGGCATCAATTCCTTTTCAATAAATGATATAAAAGTTTCACCACCGCCCGTGGTTTTCAGAAAATCGCCGCTCATATAAGCGTCTGCCTGTACATGCGTGGGCGATAAATCCCGCATTCTATCGGTATTTGGAATGCCTACGACAATCATTTCAGGGCAAATCATATTGCCATTGACTGTACTCAACTGTTGAATCATGCCCACTACCGAAGTAAAATGCGCATCTCCATCTAATAAATAAACAACGGGATACCGCTGTTTAGCATATATATCTAACTGACCGCCACCAGGCACATATACCCAAACCTTTCGGTTTTCATTCAGTATTTTGGACTGGATACTGTCCACCATTCCGATGACGATTTTGTTATCCGTTTGGGCATAAGCTACTAAAGAAGTAGCTGTAATAAAAAGAGCTAATAGGAAGTGTTTAAACTCGCGTGTAGTTTTCATTTTCAATGCTATTTTTTGATTAAATAATAAGATGAATCAAATGAAGCTTAATTCGAAAAAGTGTTTTTACTGAGGGGGTCAATGCTTTGATTGTATTTTCATTAAGACATATTTTTCCTCTTAAAAATCCAGTAAATAACCGTCAAAATAGCCATAAATATCCCCATCGCTATTACTTCATTGGGTTTTAATTGAAACAAAAACCAAATGATGACTATTAATGCGATAATCGGAATCGTTAAACCGCCCGGGAGTTTAAATGCTGCCGTTTGTTCTGTTTCTTTTTTAATATGAGATTTGATAACAGACAACACGACGCCCAAATGCACCAAGAAAATGGAGGCTGTTGCTAAGACAATTAATTGTTTAAAACCACCTGAAATAGCCACGATAAATGCCATGATGCAAAAAGAAATAATTGACCAATACGGCGTAGCATATTGGGGGTGAATCTTGGATAAATAATGCGGCATCGTGCCATCTTTTGCTCCTGCGTAAAGTGTCCTCGGAAACAAAAGGATAACCGAATTGAGCGAGCCAAATATAGACAAAACAGAACAAATTGTTAGTAAAGGGATGCCGATGGGTCCAAAAAGGACGCCTGCTACTGCTGCCAAAGGGGCTTCTTTATGATTCAGAATATCGCTACCCAAAACTCCTTGAGCGACTAACTGAATGAGGCAATAAAATAAAATAATCACGACAATTCCCAATAATAAACCCAAAGGAGCTGTCCGATTGGGATTTTTCATTTCACCACTAATATTGACTGACATTTCGCCGCCTGTGAAAGCAAAAAATAAGATTAACGATGCCTCTCCAAGACTATTAAAAGTAGGAAAATTTTCCCAATGCAAGTTGTCAGATTTGATGTAAAATAAACCGACACCCACTAAAAGTAGAAGCGGTAATACTTTAATAAGCGTAATAAATTTAATCACATTCATCCCTTGTTTGATGCCTCTGACATTGGAATATGCGCAAAACCCAAGCAATAATACAAAGAAAAGTCCTCTAAAAAGTGGATGTGTAAATATTGGAAAAGCCACTGACAATATATCAGCAATGCCATTAATCATCGCAGCCGAAACAAAAACGCCACAACCAAACCAAACGAGGGAGCTGCCTATAAAACCAATATATTTTCCAAAAGCATGCTCAATATAAGTGTAAGCCCCGCCCGTGACGGTGATGCGGCTACTCGCTTCTGCATAGCACAAGGCTATCAATAAAAATAGGCTACCGCAAAGGATATAAGCCATAAAACTGGCATTGCCCAAGATGCCTGCAACTATGGCGGGCAATAAAAATATGCCACTGGCGATGGATATATTCACCACATTCACAGCGACATCCATAATACCAATTTCGCGTTTTAATCCTTCATTTTGTTCGCTTTCCATTTCCAACTTTTTGTTTAAAAAGGGTTAAATACTGAGAGGGTAAATCATTAGTTTAACCTATCCATCCCTTTAATAACCCGATAAGGTTTCTTGAAAAAATCCGCCACCGTTCTATTGAATTGATTTTTATAATTAATCAAGGTGGAATGTCCTGAATTGGGCAAAATCCACAAAGTAGATTGTGGAATGTTTTCAGCAATCAATAAGGTATGTTTGGGTAAAATTACATCATGGTCGCCGCCAATAACAAGCGTTGGACATTTGATGTCGTTTAATTGTTTGAGTGAAATATTGGGCAACATAAACAATAGCTTGGTAATTTTGATGGTGTTTTTCACTTCGGGCGTTTGTTCTAATTTATACATAGGTCCCAATGGGTCAATAGATATAATATCATTGGCTATTGCCGAAGAATCAATCCAAATATTAGCCCCAGTTATGGCTAATCTTTTAACTTTATCGGGGTGATGAATCGCTAAAAGCAAACCATTATTGCCGCCATCGCTCCAACCAATGATGTTGCAGGATTTTATTTTCAAATGGTCAAGCAAAGCATTAAAATCTTCTGCCATCATTTCATAACTCAATGAATCGGCTGCATCAACTGATTTTGCATGCGCTCGACTATCCGCAACGATGACTTGATAATGCTGGGCAAAATACGGAATTTGCATCGTAAAATGATTGATAGACCCCGTATTGCCATGAATTAAAAGCAATGGCTCGCCTTTTCCATAGATTTCATAATACATTTTGAAGCCTCGAATATTGGCATAATGCCCCGCCTTGGGGTTTTTGCCATAAATGCTTTTTTTAAATGCTTCGCCAAATTGTGCATAAGCAAAAGCAATGAGCAGAGTTGCTGTGAAGGTTAATAGCAGTCTCTTTTTCATTTTATTTTGATTTTATGAATTTTAAAAGTGGTTTATACTCAGTAGTGCTCCAAAAAAGTTCATTGACATAAATTTAGTAACTTTGTGAAAAAAAGACATGGGACGCAAACCAACTTATATTGTCTTGAAA
>JAYTON010000595.1:0-5791 GCA_043747725.1 Saprospiraceae bacterium | reverse complement strand
TTGCAAGAGCCTAAACAGCTCAGTAATTTCTGTAAATATTCATGCTCGCGCTTGCAAAATTCATCTACTTCATAATATATTTCGTCCAGCATAGCTCTTAATTTTTGTTTTTAGTTTCGCAAAACCAAATTACAAGTAGCTTTTGCTATGCTTTTATTTTTTTTCAATCTCCGAACTCACGTTAAATTAAATTACTGGAAGACTAAACTAATATGTATCGTCTAAACTTATCTCCCTTTTTAAATAACTTAATATACTATTAATATTTATGTTAGATGTTACTAAACAACTTAAGAATATTACTTTTGCTTGTGTGCGGGAGTGAACACTGCTTAGTTTTGGTAAAGGGTGCTCAATATTTGCTTGAAAATGCTTTGAAAAATTATCAGCTTACAGATTTTATCCAAGATAAATTAAGTATAAAAAGTAGATGAATTTTATTGAAAACATAGACAACTACCACGACTCGGTAATATCATCAAGCCGACTATACCCATTAACTCCCAGCGAGTTAACTATTGATAGACGGTATTTTCTTTAACTTGAAGTAAATCTGAAATATATGAAACTGATTTATTGCAGCTTAAGCGCAACTCTATTGTCAAACAATGATTCCGAAAGTAGTCTTTCTTTGAATGCTTTTGGGCTTGTTGTAGTGTCACAAGTTCAGCCTCCATTAACGGTTGGCGCTTTTTCATCTACAACATTACGTCTTTTTCCCGATTTTTTTAACTTAAACTACTTATTCTATTCAATGTGTAAAATATGTTTTCAAATACAAGCCACCCCTCAGTAAAAACCTCAAAATTTCACTATCTTCCGAATACTCGCTCGCTTTCCCTCCTCCTTAAAAACAACCAAATATTGCCCTGCATTGAGGTGACTCACATTAATACTAAGACTTTTATCCGCTGTTTTAATATCTGTTGACCATACTGGTACGCCCAAAAGGTTATAAATAGCGACTGTTTTTTTAGCAAAATCAGCTGTTGACCATTTCAATTCTATAAAATCATGGGCAATAGTAGGGGCTATATTGAAAGAGGATACCCCCTCAGTATAAAGGCTTGAAACAAAGGGTCTGGACTCTATCCGTACATTATAAAATGATAAAATCCCTGTACCCAATGGGTTCACTATCCAGTTATTGCTGCTATCTATATGGCTCAAATAGCTTACCCCTTTTATGGCATTTGTATCGCCCGTAAATTCTAAGGTGATTTTATTACCTGATACCTTGCCACCCACAACTTTTGTTAGGCTATCACGCAAAGTGGGGTTTTGACCTTCTAATCTGAAATCTGTCCAAGGTTTGCCTATAGTTTTTAAGTCGCCTACTATGTTTTTCAATTGGATAGTGATTTCGTTATAGCTTGAAAACCATATTTTATCCACATCCGGTGCGCGGACATTGACGGGCGACGTTTTATAAATATCGGAAGCCAATAAGCGATATAGTCTATTGCCCAACGAGTCATAGCCACCTGAATAATAAAAATGACAGCTATCACTGAGGGCTGCATTGGTACTCATGATGTTCAAGCCTTCAATTTCATTCGCCAATTGCCTTTGTACTTCCATAATTTCAGGATTAATATGCGAACAGGAGCGGAATCGGATTTGAAAAAGGTAACATTGAGGATTGTTGTAGTCTTTTATCCAATCGGCATGTAATTTTTTAAACTCATTTTTATAGTCCTCCACCGGTGTTTCCCATCCATCCGACTCACCTTGCCACCATAAAATAGCTCTGATATTGGATTTTACCTCAGCGACTTCCAGCCTTTTCATTAGATCACCATAATTGGTGGGGTCAGGGGTTGTATCATTTTTTAGGAAATAGTTGAGCATTACACCACCATACGATTCATTAAAAATGGCAATGGGTATTTTTTGATTGAGAATTATATTTTTAGCAATACGCGGTGCCCATTTGCTCGGCTGTGTGTAGAGTATATCGTTCCAGCCAAAATGATCTGTATAAGAACGCATGAATGGGTCGTAGTCTATATCTTGTACTGAACCAATATTATTAGATTGCCCATTGATGATAATGACATCTCCAGCAACCACTTTCTCTGCTTTTCGTATCAATATCAGTGCATCATTCTTTAAGCCATATAACTCAATCAAGTGGTTAGATAACTCCGCATTGATTTCAATGGGTATAGAGAAAGTAGTAAAATCTTGATTGATACTGAGGGGGTAGGTTGTCTCTTTGATTAAGACATCTGCTTTGAAGATTTTCACAACGAGTGTGGAAAAGCCCAAACCCCTTGGTACTTTTCCTTCTAATGTATAATAAGCTTTGTTAGTAATTAGATTGCGCGGTAAGAGCTGCATATCCTTTGGAAAACGGGTAAATTCAATCTTATTTTGTGAATAGACCCATAAACAAACAAAACACAAGTTAAGTGTTACTATTAATTTTCTCATGGTCAAATAAGTGTTCGTTGTAAAGCAAATCGGTATGGAGAATAATAAAAGCAATATTATAACGAAAAGGTTTACAAAAATACTATATTTATTAAAATTAAACTTTCCAAATTATTGGCTTTTAATTTTCGCTCAGACAATTAACTTTGCAGCACTTTTGAAACACCTCTCAGTATTTCACTATATTTCATGTTCACGTTTCACGTTTAGGAAACTTTGAAAGTTTCCCAAACGTTTAAAACGTTTAAATTAATAGAAAAATGGCAGTTAATCAAGACGATGTTTTTAAAAAATTAGTATCGCATTGTAAAGAATATGGTTTTGTTTACCAATCGAGCGAAGTGTATGATGGTTTGAGTGCGGTGTACGATTACGGCCCTTACGGTGTCTTGTTGAAAAATAATATTAAAAATTATTGGTGGCGCAGCATGGTTCAGCTCAATGAAAATATTGTCGGCTTGGACGCTGCTATTTTTATGTCGCCTAAAGTATGGAAAGCGTCGGGACACGTGGATGCCTTCAATGACCCCCTCGTGGACAATAAAGATTCTAAAAAACGCTATCGGGCTGACCAATTGATAGAGGGTGTGGTAGATAAATTGCAGGATAAAATCAATAAAGAAGTAGAAAAAGCGGCCAAACGCTTTGAAAACTTTGATGAAAAGATGTTCCGTGAAACCAATCCACGTTGTATGGAATATGCTCAAAAAGCCGAATCGATTGAAAAGCGTTTGGCGGAAGCGATGAAAGCGGAAGATATGGTGGGCTTGAAAAATATGCTCGAAGAATTGGAAATTGCCGACCCAGAATCAGGCAGCCGCAACTGGACAGATGTTCGCCAATTCAACCTCATGTTCAATACCCAATTGGGCAATATTGCAGGTGAAGAAGGCAAATTATACCTCCGCCCCGAGACGGCACAAGGCATATTTGTCAACTTTTTGAATGTTCAAAAATCGACGCGTCAAAAGATTCCGTTTGGTATTGCTCAAATAGGCAAGGCTTTTAGAAATGAAATTGTTGCGCGGCAATTTATCTTCCGTATGCGCGAGTTCGAACAAATGGAAATGCAGTTTTTTATTCGCCCCGGCACGCAGCAAGAGTGGTATGCCAAATGGAAAGAATTTCGCATGAAATGGCATTTAGCTATCGGCACGCCTGCTTCAAAATTGAAATTTAAAGACCATGATAACTTGGCGCATTATGCTGATGCGGCGGTAGATGTACAGTTTGAATTTCCTTTTGGTTTCAAGGAATTAGAAGGTATTCACAGTCGGACTGACTTTGATTTGGGTAGCCATCAGAAGCTTTCAGGTAAAAAATTGCAATATTTTGACCCTGAATTGAATGAAAATTATGTGCCTTTTGTGGTTGAAACATCCATTGGCGCTGACCGGATGTTCCTCGCGTTGATGTCTCATGCCTATACAGAAGAGACAGTGCCAGACGCACAGGGTGAAGATGCTTCACGCGTGGTTTTGAAATTGCATCCTTCACTCGCCCCCATTAAATGCGCTGTTTTACCTTTGTTGAAAAATAAAGAGGAGTTGACAAAAGCGGCTTCAGATATTTTCAATAAATTGAAATTTTCAGTAGAATGTCAATACGATGAAAAAGATGCGATTGGTCGCCGTTATCGCCGTCAGGATGCCATAGGAACGCCTTACTGCATCACAATAGATTTTCAAACTTTGGAAGATGGAACGGTGACAATACGCGACCGCGACACTTTGAAACAAGACCGCATCCGCGTAGAAGACCTCGAACAAATTTTGATTGAAAAAACAGATATGAAGAATCTATTGATGAAATTATAAAATGTGTAAGGTTTACCAAATCAATGCTTTATAATAAAAAAGAACGCCAGTATGGAGACTCCTACTGGCGTTTAATTTTTTTCAAAATATCATTTTGTTGACCTCATTTCACCTTACTGCCCAACCAGCTTTTTCTAAAGGCTGCTATTTCAGTTGTAATAGGCTTCCCATTGCTTTCAAAGGATTCTACAGAGAAATAAGGATTTTCTATCAATTTTACTCGGGCGGTCAACTCTTTATTGTGGTGTTTGTAAACAATAGAAATGATATCGCCGGGCTTGTGCGCATCGATGATGGTGTAAATTACTTCTTGTTTTTTAATAGGTTTTCTATCCAATTGAAGTATAATGTCTTCAATATCCAAACCAGCAGCATAAATAGGCGTTTCTTTAGTCGTATTTTGTTCAATCTTTACACCTTCATCGGTATTGCTGAATCTGCCACCCATCCAAGCCTTGCCTTCTTTTATTTTTTTAACCGTAAATCCGGCTGGTGCTAAAAGGGGTTCATAATCAATCGCATCATGCCCATAAATATATTTTTTAAAAAAGTCTTCAGCAAATGTATCATTTTTAATGAGTTGCGCTAAAACATTTTGCAAATCGGCAACTGTATAAGGAATTTCCGTTTTACCATATTTTTGCCACAGCAACTTCATATATTCATCCATTGAAGATTTAAAATGCTTGCGTAATTCCAAATCTAGAGCCATTGCGATAGCTGCTCCGTAGGCATAATACGAAGTAAACATATTGGGGTAATTCGTTTTATCAAGGGCAACTCCTGCATCTACAAAAACAGCGTGTCGGCTGGCATCTATGGGCGAATAATATTGCGCCCCGATAGTATTCATTTTTGTAAAAACCGCATTGTCTATCACCTGCGCATAAGTCGTATCTGCCATAAAACCGCTTCTCACCATGAATAATTGACCATAATATTGCGTAAAACCTTCTGCCAACCACAATTCATTACTCATATTGCTCTTTTCAAAATTGAAAGGCTCGATAGTTTTAGGGCGAATACGCTCTACATTCCAACAGTGAAAAAACTCGTGCGCGAAAACATCCTCATTTAAGACCCCCTCAGTAATAATGCCTTTATGCGTATTGAAGTCGGCAGGTATGGCAATCATTGTTGAGTTGCGATGTTCCATGCCGTCGCCTCTCACGTAAGGATTTATAGAGGCGATAAAAGTGTACATACCGTAGTCGTAAGCTGGTAATTCGCCGAAAACGGCTTGTTCTTCTGAAACAATGTGTTGTACTCTGTGAGAAAAAACAGTGGCACTTGAATCCGTAGCATTGGCTTCAAGTGCTAATCTAAAGGTGTAATTTTTATTGTCTTTATTTTTGACTGTCCATTCTTTAAATATCAAATCACCAATTTTTGTAGGAGAATCCATGAAATATTGCAAACCCGAAGCGGTGAACGTCGTCGAATCAGTCGTCGGTTTGAGTTGGGTGGCAATTTTCCAGTTTTTTTCTTTTGGAATCTTAAATTGAATTTCAATCGGTGCATTATCCATACCTTTCATC
>JAYTON010000594.1:0-4742 GCA_043747725.1 Saprospiraceae bacterium | reverse complement strand
GGCGGTATTTTTATTTTAAGAAAAAAACAACCGCTTGTTGAAAGACCTTATAAAGCCTTTGGTTATCCGGTTATTCCCTTTTTGTATATTGTGATAGCTACTGCCATTTGTTTAAATCTGTTGATGTTTGAAACACCTATTTCGTTGTTTGGTCTATCGGTGAAGCCGAGTTGGGTGGGTTTGTGGATTGTATTGTTGGGAATTCCTGTATTTTATATGTGGAACAGCAAGGATAATTGAGGTTTTGAGGCTGAAAAACTATATTTTTTAAAACACATAGGTACATAGGACACATAGTTTTTTCTATGTGTCCTATGTACCTATGTGTTTTAAAAAATATAGTTTTCTTAAAATAATAGTACTTAATTCCCCTGCCCTATCAATTCATAAACGACCTTTCCTTTATTGTAACTCATACAAGGATCTTCTTTCGGGTTTTTACAATTCAACTTGAAAATAGTCAGATTCTTACCTTTTTTCTCAAATCCAAAATATTCACTCCGCTCATTTTCTTTGATGGAAAAAGCGATTTGGTCAAATATAGTACCTTGTTCTGTTATATAATCGAGCAAAACGCTGTACACAGTGTAAGGCTTTAAGCCTGTAATCGTGTTTTTACTGAAAATGACCGTATTGGTCGTGCCTTTAATAGTGTATGTACCGCCGACGATATAATCCGTCAGGCTGTTTTCACCATCGGCACTGTTGCCCATTCGAGTGAAAGCGATGGTATCATTTAATTTTAATGAGCCAGAGGAAAGAGTCAAGTCAAATGCTTTTTTATTGTCATTATTCGGGTCAATCAATTGAAATTTATCTCCTGATAAAGACTTGATTTTATAACTGTTGCCTTCATGCCAGTTGAAAACCAAACCCGCTTCTAACTTGCCCATACTGTCTTGTTTAATACTGATAGCCACTATTTCTGCTTTTTTAGCCGCTTTAGATGGCGACATAGTGGTTTCCAATTCTTTTAAATAAAGGCTATTGACCCAAAAACCTTCAAAATTAGGTGCTTTTACTGAGGGGGTTGCTTGTTCGGTTTGGATAACTGATTGAGAGGGTTGCTCAGTTTTAGGTGCACTATTTTGGCAAGCAGCGAATATGTGAATGCTTAGGAAAGTGGCGATGACTTTAAATTTGTAATTCATATTGTTGATTTATATGGTTAAGACATTGAGTTAAGTGAGCAAAAATAATACAAAGAGATAAGCTATTTGAATTGTGTACGATATTTTATTCCATTAAAAAAGGGGCATTCCATATACACGGAACACCCCTCAGTATTTTGAAGCTCACCATTAAGTAAGCGTCATAGATTAACGGATATAAAACATCTCGCGATATTTCGGAAGGGGCCAAGCTGAATCTTCAACGAGGTATTCCAAACGATCGCAGAACGTGCGAATCTGTTCCATAATAGGCTTCACATTCGCGCAATATGATTCAGATTGAGCGTCAACATGCTCGAATTCATTGGCAGCCCGACGCGCGTCTGTCATGGCTTTGACACCATTAGCCGCACCGTTAATGGCTACGCTTAAAGCTTTCACCACTTCTAATTGAGCAGAATATTCGGCTTCTGATAAACCAATGGATTTCAACGCCACGATATTATCAGCCAATTTCTTTTGATAGCCAATAGCTGCCGGAAGTATTAAGTTCGCCACCATTTCACCCAAAGTACGGCTTTCAATTTGTACTTTAGTCACGTAACTGTGGAATTGAACTTCTTGATAAGCCGCTAATTCTTTCTTAGAATAAATGCCTGATTTAGAATATAATTCAACAATTTTCTTGGAAGCCAATGCTTTTAAAGCCTCTGGCGTTGTCGTGAAATTGTTCAAACCGCGTTTAGCAGCTTCTGCTTTCCACTCATCGCTGTAACCATTGCCTTCAAAACGGACTTTTTTAGATTCTCTGATGTATTTTACCAAAACCGCTAAAATAGCAGCCTCTTGGTCTTTACCACCGGCAATCAATTTATCCACTTCTTCTTTGAATTTGACCAATTGATTAGCGACGATAGTGTTCATAACCGTCATCGGACCACCGCAATTTTGAGAAGACCCAACAGCACGGATTTCAAATTTATTGCCCGTGAAAGCGAAAGGAGAAGTCCGGTTACGGTCTGTATTATCTTTCTCAATCAAAGGAATTTTTTCAACCAAATCCAAAAGAGATTTGACACCTGAAGCATCCGATGCACCTGTTTTTTCGATATCATTGAGCAATTTATCCAAAGTACCACCTAAGAAAGCTGAGATAATTGCCGGCGGCGCTTCGTTAGCACCCAAACGGTGATCATTATTAGCTGTAGCGATGGATGCGCGAATCAAATCAGCGTGTTCATAAACTGCGCGGATAGTATTCACGAAGAACGTCAAAAACATCAGGTTTTTACCCGGCTCTTTACCTGGCGACAAGAGGTTTTTGCCAGTGTTGGTAGCAATTGACCAGTTGTTGTGTTTACCACTGCCATTGACACCGTCGAATGGTTTTTCATGCAATAAACAAACAAGTTTATGGCGACGCGCTACCCTATCCATCAAGTCCATCAACAAGTTGTTGTGGTCAACAGCTACGTTGATTTCTTCAAACATCGGCGCAAATTCATATTGTGCGGGACCAACTTCGTTGTGACGAGTGCGGAGAGGAATACCTAATTTATGCGCCTCAGTTTCTACATCGCGCATGAATGCATATACGCGCTCAGGAATAGAACCGAAATAATGATCTTCAAGGTTTTGATGTTTAGCAGGTAATTTACCCACCAAAGTCCGACCTGTTAAAATCAAATCCGGACGGAGGTTATACAGGGCTTCGTCGATGACGAAATATTCTTGTTCCCAGCCCAGAGTAGCTGTGATTTTTGTCACGTTTTTATCGAAATATTGAGCTACTGGAGTAGCTGATTTGTCAAGATATGCTTGAGATTTCAACAATGGCAATTTAAAGTCCATCGCATCACCCGTGTAAGTGATGAAAACCGTTGGAATACAAAGCGTTTTACCCGCGCCAGTTTCTACAATAAATGCTGGAGAAGACGGATCCCAAGCCGTGTAACCACGCGCTTCAAAAGTAGCGCGCATACCACCCGAAGGGAAAGAAGAACCATCAGGTTCTTGCTGAACGAGCGCGTCAACGCTGAACTCTTCTATAACTTTGCCGTCAGGCGTCAAATTGAAAAAAGAGTCATGTTTTTCCGCCGTTTTGCCTGTCCAAGGTTGAAACCAGTGCGTGAAATGCGTAACACCTTTATCTTGCGACCATTTTTGAATTGATTTAGCCACCACTTCAGCTACTTCGCGGCTCAGTTTTGAACCATTTTGAATGGCTGCTTTGACGCTCAAATACGTTTGCTCATCCATGTACGCTTTCATGGCAGTGTCATTGAAGACATTTTCGCCGTAAAAGTCAGCAATTTTCTCAGCCGGCATTTCACTGTATTCAAAATCGTATTCCGAACGATTGAAGATGGTGTCAAGAGCATTAAATCTGGAAAGACTCATGTTAATAGAAATTTGATTTTGATGAATAATAATTGATTTTTAGCTAATAATATTATATCTAAAATTGAAATAAATCTTTTCAAAACGAGGTTCAGGATACCCCCTCAGTAAAATTAATATAATTTGGTAAATTTTGGAAAAGTCTAGATATTTCTATGAATTATTTGAAAATGTTTCGCAAATTTAGAAACTTTGATTGAAAATCGACCTCTTTTATTGAAATTTATTAAAAAAAATTAACCTTTCACCACATATTCTTTTTGACACATAGTTCACAAAGAACACATAGTTTTCACTCTATGTGTTCTTTGTGAACTATGTGTCAAAAAGAATATGTAGTGAAAGCTGAAACTAAAACTTATAAACAGCTGCCAATATAAAAGAGGTCTCTCCTTTTTTAGCTTTGCCTTTATCGTCAGCCCATATTTCTTTTTGAGCTGAATCAAAACGAATTTCAGGTATTAAAGTAAAACCATCGATTTTAATATTGCCTGAAATCGTCACTGCTGTAATCGTGTTATCAGTAGCAGCATATTTCAAACCGTCTTTGTCTTGAAATAACTCACCACGAAGTGCTAAAACAAAGTTAGATGCTAAAGCAGCATTGGCATACAAAGCTGCACCGAGGAATTTACCTTTTGTTTTCTCCTTAGTTTGAGAATAACTCAATAAATTGAAGCCCAAGCCCAATTTCTCAGTGGCTTGATAGCTGGTTGTCAAATCCAAAGTGGTTGTACTTGTAGAATCAGGTGTTTTACCACCTAAACCATTCAGGTAAATCTTAAAAGCACCATCAACATAGCTTAACTGCCCGCCGACCATTTTCTTTTTAGAATCCAAACTTGGATTGAGAAGACCTAACTTACCTTTTGTATCAGTTTGGCTGAACACACCGACCATTGCACCCAGTTTATCCGTCAAAGCTATATCCGCCTTTAAACCTGTATGAAAGAACGGACCGTTGGTATAGTTGTAAGACATGGAGTAATTGAGGTTATTAGAAGCCTCTACTAATTCATAACCGACGAATGTCATAAAATTACCCAGCGTAAACTTTACTTTATCAGAGGGTTTATATGTGACGAATAATTGTTTTATGAAAGCAGGGCTACCTGTATAATTATAGTTCGTTTCTTCAGCTCTTGGCCCGAACATCAAATCAGCGACAAAGCCAATCTTTCCGTTGTCTTTTGATATTGCTAAATTTGCCATGCCCAAACCAAAGCCGTG
>JAYTON010000593.1:0-3836 GCA_043747725.1 Saprospiraceae bacterium | reverse complement strand
AAATATTCCCGACGCTCTGAGTGTCCAACGATGACATATTCTACACCAACTGATTGCAACATTTCTGCTGACACCTCACCAGTATATGCACCCTTTTCTTCTTGATAACAATTTTGCGCACCCAATTTTATAGTGGCATGACCTTCAATCAAACGTCCTACACTTTCGCAAAATACTGAGGGGGTAGCCAATATGACTGTTACATCGCTGGCTAATTGTTTGGATTTGATGTCGTTGGTTAAAATTAGCGCATCTTGAAAAATTTTGTTCATTTTCCAATTGCCCGCTACGATTTTCAGTCTTTTTACCTTCTTTGCCATAATTTATGAGCTTAAATTTAAAATATTTGAAAAACTAATTGATGATTTTTTATAATCGCCGCAAAGTTAAAAAGCTGTTAGTAAAAATGAAGGATTAATACTACAATTTCGTTTTTCAATTAAATTTTACTTCAAATTTAATTGAATACTGAGGGGTACACGTTCGGGAAACTTTTAAAAGTTTCCCGAACGTTTTGAACGTTTTGACCCAATATAAAGCATCCCAAACTTTCCAAAAAAGGAAAATTCGGGATGCTTTGTGCTATAAATTTTAATTAATTTTTATCAACTTTAAGGCTATAATTAATTGCCTTATTCTGTCTCTTGCTTAGCATTTTCAGTCACTAAAAAGCAAGATGCCGCTGCTAAAACCATACAGACACCTGCCAAAACAAGCGCATTCCGAGGGTCGTCACCTAAAACATTTTTATAGAAAAGTGGCACTGTCAACATGCCAATAAATTGCGGCACACAGATAAATCCGTTGAAAATACCCATATAAACGCCCATTCTCTCACCTTTTACCGCATTAGCAAGCATTAAATACGGCATTGACATAATTGAACCCCACGCTAAACCGATTAATGACATCCCTGCCAAGTAAATAATTTTATCATTTGAAAGCAATGTAATAAAAAATCCAACGGCGCCAATGCTCAAAAATATAGCGTGAGTAGCCCGACGGCTGCCGACTATTTTCACTATGCGCGGCATAAAAATGGAAATCACAAAACACATAATGCTAAACATGGCGAAACAAAGCCCACCCCATTTGCTGCCTTCTTGAAAACCTACCGGATTAGCTTCAGGGCTTGGCGCATTAAATGCATATTTAGCCACCGCCAAAGAAAGGTATTGCCACATCAACGGCAAGCCATACCACGTAAAAAATTTCACCCACCAAAGTTGACGCATCACTTTTGGCATTTCTGAAAGAGATGCGAGTATATCTTTAAAAACATTCAACCATAAGACGCCATACATTACCACAAAAACGCCTATTGCCCACATTAATCCAGCGCCTGCTCCACCTGTTCGAGCGGCAAAAAACCCACCCATAATACCTGCACCTATGGACAAAGCTAAATGCCAAAAGCTAATGCTTTTCTTTTGTTCATCAGTAAAAACAGTAGGGTTTTTGTAGTTTTCATCCACTGGTGGATATTCTTTAGTGGTGTACATTGTCCAAAAAATAGTCAATAAAATAGCCACTGCACCGATATAAAATGGATAGCGAACGGCGTTTGGGATACCATTAGATAGTGATTGTGCCTCTGCTGTCATCGCCATCGTAATACCAATGAGAGGCAAAATAAAAGGCATCAAATTAGCCATTGTCTGACCAAAGCCTACCATAAATGATTGTACTGAAAAGCCAGTAGGTCTTTGTTCATTGTTCAACATATCGCCGACAAAAGCTCTAAAAGGCTCCATAGATGAATTTAAACCTGCATCTAATAACCACATAAGGCAAGCAGCCATTAAAACAGATGATGAATTGGGCATCAAAATCATCGCAATGCTGCCGACAATAGCACCTATAAAAACATAAGGTTTCCGACGCCCCCATCTGGGCGACCAACTTTTATCTGATAGCGCGCCGATAATGGGTTGTAAAAGTAGCCCAGTCAAGGGTCCCGCAAGCCAAAGACCTGGAATAGAAGCTTCTTCTGCACCTAAATAGCGGTAAATAGGTGACATATTGGCTTGTTGCAAGCCGAAACCATATTGAATCCCTAAGAATCCGAAACTCATGTTCCAGATTTGCCAAAAGGTGAGGTTAGGTTTGTTAGTTGTTTTGCTTTCTACTAAATCTGAATCAAGCAGTTGGTGAGCCATAATTGTTAAGGTTTTAAATTTTATACATTCTTGTTGTTTAGTTAATAAATCTCTTCTAAAAATTTTGCTCTTGTTGTGAATCTCAAAACTTCTGTAATGATATTTATTTTTTTTCAAAATCAAATAATTTTGGGCAAAAAAAAAGAGCAAATTGATTAACAACTCGCTCTCATAAGAAATCACCCGACTGTTATAGTCTGAATCTTTATATGTAGGTTCAATATTGCAATTCAATATTGAATTTTATATTTCAATGAATTTAAAGAATATCTTTTGGTCAAATCCAAAATTGTAGTGCAATAATACGCAATTCTCTGATATGCACAATATTTTTTTAAAACTTTTTTAAAACTTTTTTAATATTTTTTTAACAAATTTAAATCTTACTACCATTACTACCAATTATTCTACTTTATTTTCTTAATTTACTTTATAAATCTCTTGTTTTTAATTGATAATACGCAATAAAAAAAAACAGCACCATGAAGAGCGAAGCTGTAATGATAGATTCTGTTGGTGTGAGAAATATCCGCATGTTAGACTCTTCTGCCATTCCTTTTATCATTTTCGGTATCGGGAAAGGTGTTAAATCATTGGTTGCACTCATGGGTCCGAACATAGCAGCCGTTTTTCCAAATATTCTATCTAAAATCAAATACCGGATTATCCGCTCAATAAACATAATGTAAGCAAAGTATAGAAACAAAGCAATGCCTGTGCGCCTCAACAAAACGCCTAACATCAAGCCAAAACTCATGAACGATAAACACATCAAAAAATAGCGCGGAATCATGTCTATATTTTCCATCATTCTACTCGCATAAATGGTTTCTGTATTGAAAAAACCGTAGAGCAAAGCGACTATAGCGTAATATAATGTGCCTATAAATGCAATTCCAATAAGAAAATATACTTTTGATAAGAAAAAATCCGTCCGACTGATACCACTAATAATGTTTTGACGAAGCGTTCGGTTTGAAAATTCATTTGTCACTGTCAATACGGCTATAAAACCCATGATAAAATAGGCGAGCCAATTCCCCACATACGCCAGCGATTGCCAGATATTCGGGAACATATAATATACATCAGTGCCGCCTAATTCTTTGGGCAAATTAATGCTTTTTCCAACTGCCATAAATAAAGGTAGCAGCAGAATATACATGGCAGATAAAACCAAAAAAGGCATATAATTTTTGACCTTCAACCATTCGAGTTTGAGGAGATATAGGGCGTTTGTCATGATTTAGTTTTTTGAAGTTATTTGTAGAAATTCTTCTTCGAGGCGTCGTTTGCGCTCATTCAAATGCCTCAAAACGATGCCTTTTTGAATCGCTAATTGATTCACATCATAAGTAGAATAACCCTCTTTTATTTGAATAATTAAGAAATTTGGCTTGGTTTCGATACTTGAAACGAATGATGCTTCTGACAGCACCCCCCTCAGTATTTCGGTGTTTTGAGCCGCTATTTCTATCGTAATATCTTTATTGAGTAAGCTACCCACTTCTCCTGTCATTAATAGGTTGCCGTTTTTTATAATAGCTACATGTGAGCAAACTTTTTCAACTTCATCAAGCATATGGCTTGCCATAAATATGGTTTTGCCTTGTGCAGCTATATTCAATATCGTCTCTCGCACCTCCGCGATGCCCGTAGGATCGAGCCCATTTGTCG
>JAYTON010000592.1:0-6122 GCA_043747725.1 Saprospiraceae bacterium | reverse complement strand
GAGTTGTGACACTTACTACTGGAGTTGTGACACTTACTACTGGAGTTGTGACACTTACTACTGGAGTTGTGACACTTACTACTGGAGTTGTGACACTTACTACTGGAGTTGTGACACTTCTTATAAGAATTGAGACCACTTTCCCACTAAATCCTTCAAAATACTGAGGGGTATCAAAAATAAACTGGAAATTATTGATTGGTCAAATCAGTAAAAGTGACCAATACTTCGCTTTCACTTTCACTGACGAGCGTTATTGTAATCTTTTTATTACCCTCTACTTTTACAATGCCTTTGCCGCCTTTTGGCAACGGTGTTACAAAGAATCCACCACCATACCATTTTTCCATGAGCTTTTCTACTTCCAAAATCAGTTTATTAGCTTGCAAGTGCTCATTCCAAGGTGCCCATGCTTTATAATGAAAACGAACAGGCATTTCATTGATTTTATCATTTTTATAAGTTGGATAAAAATCCATTTCAGCTTCATAATTCATTTCTCCTTTATTGAGTTGATAGGCAGCAGCCGTATTACCCGAAGCCTCTCTTAGTATTCCTTTTTTATTCAAATCCCAGCAAACAGCATAAAATTCTTTAGCAGTCATACCTAAATACAACCCTAAAAATAGACTATCGCTGCGAATACCTTTGGCTAATTCCTGTTTTTCTACTTCAGCGAGGCTTCTTTTCTCAGTCTTTTGGCAGGCACTCATCAATAATACAAATCCAATAAAAAAGGTTAGAATAAAAGATTTCATTTTATTTCAATTTATATATTTAAACGGTGTAAAAAGAAAAGCAAGCCTTTTGAGGACTTGCTTTTCGAGTATGGAAAGTTATAACAAAAGATTATTTATAACATTCGTTTTGTTTCAATTGAGCGTTTGAATTGATCTGATCTTTAGGGATTGGGAACAATCCTTTACAAGCAGCCTCACCATCTGCTGTTTTGAATTTGTCATATTTTTTGAAGAATTTACCGAAACGAATCATATCATTTCTTCTCCAAGATTCAGCGAACATTTCACGTCCTCTCTCTGCTAAAAGATTGTCAGAAGTTAACAAAACAAATGGCGTAGCACCTGCACGAGTCCGAATTTGGTTAACCAAAAGCAAAGCTGTTGCATCGCCAGCATTTTTTCTCCAAAGAGCTTCTGCTTTTGACAAGATAATATCACCCAAACGGAAGAGTGGGTAGTCATTATCCAAGTTAGGTGTTGCACCGATTTTAAATTTGAATTTACCTACCCGCGCACCTGCTTGACGCAAAGCATTAGGGAAAAGCTCATTCACTTCTGGTGTATAGTTCAATGGCTTACCATCTGGATCATTCGCTTCAGCACCATCATCCAAAAGTTTAGTTACACCATCAGCCTCAAATTGTTGACCTGCGATAAAGTTGGCTTTACGCTTATCAGTGGCATCATAAGAATTGTAAAATTCAGCCAATGAACAATAGCCATTCCATGGTTGGTCTGTCAATTTGAATGTTTTTTGACTGGCATAGTGCAAAGTCATTTGGTCTAAGTTAAAACCTTGACGGGTTACTTCATTGTAAGGAACAACTAAGATATTCTCTTTAGAGTTATCGTTGGTAGCATTGAAGTTGTTGTAATAATCAGACTCCAAAGAATATTTAGTAGAGTTGATAACTTCATCACAAGCAGCGATACATTTGTCTAACTCAGCAGCCCCTTTATATACTTGAGCGTTCAAATAAAGTTTTGCTAAAATAGATTTAGCAGCCCAATAGTTGATACGACCATAAGTAGGATTTTTTGAAAGTGCTGGAGTAGCTGCATTCAATTCGCTTTCTACGAAATTATAAATTTCCAAACGAGGTTTAGTTGCAGCTTCTTCTAAAACACCCGGATAAGATTTGATAAGTGGCACATTACCAAACATATCACACAAATAGAAATAACACAAAGCGCGGAGTGCTCTCAATTCAGCAACAACTTCAGGTGCCTTCGACGGAATCAATATGGGTGCTTTATTGATATAGCGGTTACAAACAGAAATACAACCGTAAAGCATTGACCATGTACCATTCAACCCAGGAATATCACTACCGAAATCGTGTTGTTGTGTCCGCAACCAATAACCACCATCGTACCAGTCACCACCGCGTTGTGGAATGATCATTTCGTCAGAAGATACTTCTTGCATAGAGAAAATACCACCATGACTACCGAAACCATTGACTTTGTTATAAGCACCTAAAACAATCTTCTCTGGATCAGCAAGCGTTTTTTCAATTTCATCAGCGGTTGCTTGTCCCACTTCTGAATATTGTTCTTCTTTGAGATCCGTACAGGCATTGCCTGCTGTCATCAATAAACAGCCGACAGCCAATACTTTCAGATTAGCTAAAGAAAAAATATTTTTCATTATTATTAATTTTAAAACTTTTGTTATTAAATATTATAATCTTAAAATCCAAAATTAGCACCAACAGTGAAAGAACGTGTTGTAAAATAGTTGCTTCTTCTTTCGATGCCCGGTGCAAAAGCATTTACAAAACCGTTGCCTTCATCTATAAAACGAACTTCAGGATTGATACCTGTATAACCTGTAAAAGTAGCAACGTTGTTTCCGCTGACGAATAATCTTACTTTATTGAATGTTCCACCGGCAGTAAGAGGCAATGTATAACCAAGAGTAAAGTTATCCAAACGAATGAAGTCACCTTTTTCTACATGGTAGCTGTTGTAAGCACCATCCTTGATATTAGGGTCCCAGTACTTCGTCAATACACGGTTATAACTTTTCAATGAACCGCCGTTAGCATTCTCGTAGAATACGCGATACTCATTTACGATTTTATGTCCAAATACCCCACGTAAGAAGAATGTAAAATCAAGGTTACCGTAGCTGAATGAGTTAGTCAAGCCTAAAATAACTTTAGGTAAACCACTGCCCAATATTACTTTATCAGCGTCAGTTCCAGCTGAAATTGGAATGTCTTCACCTTTTACATTTTTAATCAAAATGCCTTTGGTGGCATCAGCCCGTACAAATTGATAACCCCAGAAATTACCCAAAGAAGAACCCTCCTCAACAATAGAATAAGGAGTAGAGTTTTGACCTGGAGAACCTGCATTGGCAGTAGAGAAACGCCCACCAATTGATAAAAGTTTATCTTTAGTTGTTAATGACACCAATTTTGTAGAGAAATTACTGGCGACAAGGCTTGATTTCCAGTTGAGTCCTTTTCCTTTGCTTTGTAAAATCTCATAAGCAATATTGAAATCCACACCTTTAGTATTCAACTCACCGGCATTAACAAGTAAGCTACCGAATTCAAAAATTCCCGGAGGAACATTGTAACGATACAACAAGTCTGTAATGTTTCTATTAAAGAAATCAAGTGAACCACTCAAACGGCTATTCAATGTCAAGAAGTCAATACCAATGTTCAACTCGCCTTTTTTCTCCCAAGTCAAATTGGTAGAAGCATTGCGTCGAGAATTGATTGAACTATCACGACCAATAGTATAACCTGCTAATGCTTCGTAACGCTCAATCGGTAAAGCACCTGTAACACCATAACCTACTTTCAATTTCAATTGATCGAAAGCAGTTAATTTCATCAACTTGTTCAAATAAAGAGCAGCACTGACAGCCGGGAAAATACCCCATTGCTTACCTTCTGCAAATTTAGATGAACCATCACGGCGTATAACGGCACTCACTGAGGCAATGTCATTGAAGTTCAAGTTAGCCCGTCCGAAGAATGAGATAAGACGCTCACCGTCTTTGTAACTAAATCCACCAACTCTACCTATTTTACTAAACTCTGAGGCAGATCCAATATTGTTGCTGCCAATATCATCAGTCAAAAATCCACCGGCAGTTAGACCAAAGCCTTCATTGATAGTGCGTTGATATTCATAACCTGCGGTCAAGTTTAGACTCGATTGACCTAAATCTTTGTTGTAGTTCAAATAAGAGTTAAAGAAATTGATATCTTTATCATAAGCACCACGTGTAGCAATACCATTGCGGTCTGCACCACCCCCAAAGAAAGAACGACGACTGGTGTATTGGTTATTTAATTCATTTTCTTTAGTCAAAGCATAAGTAGAAGTCCACTTCAAATCTTTTATGATTTCTAAAGTCGCTCTTGTTGAAAGCGTGTAACGTTTTTTAGTACTTTTATTAGACAATTGATCTTGGATTGCTTTAGGATTGTATTGGTCAAAACCGCCAAAATTCTGATAATAACCACCGTATTTTATAGCATCCGCTGTATTTTGATTGGCATATCTAACGGGTGCAGTAGGGATGTATTTAGAAGCTTGAGCAAGCGCGTCATCCTGTGCAAAAGTCTGATCTTGATTGGTCGTAGCAAAATTAAAGTTCAAAGTCAATTTATCATTAAAAGCGCGCTGATCCAAATTGATACGCGCATTCAATTGCTTGTAACCATCATAAGCCACACCTTGCTGATTGCGCCAGTTCAATGAAGCACTGTATCCGCCTTTACCCAATCCACCGCTCAAACCTAAGTTGTGAACATGAGAAAGAGCAGAGCGTGTTACCTCTTTGTACCAATCTGTTTGAGCACCTTTATCAACATCTGCCAAAGCATTACCCGCTGCTTTGTTGGCGGCTAAGAATTCAGAAGCCGTCATCGTTTTAGGCGTACGAGCTAAACTCTCACTTGTCAATTGCACACTATAAGTAGCAGCTGTTCTTCCGGCTGCACCTTTTTTAGTAGTAACGATAATGACACCACTTGATGCTTGAACACCATAGATAGCTGCTGCAGAACCATCACGTAAAACGTCAAATGACTCAATATCATTTGGATCTACAAGACTCAAAGGCACATTGGGAATACCATCCACGATAATCAAAGGAGATGAGTTAGCACCAAATGTAGAAATGCCACGCAAGCGAATTTGAGCACTTGCATTGGGGTTGCCACCAGCAGGCGTTGCGACCACCAAACCAGCAATTTTGCCTTGCAACAATTGCGCAGGGCTTGAAATGTTACCTTGGTTGAAATCACCTGATTTAAGGGAAGCAACTGAACTTGTTGATTCTCTTTGCTTCACTGAACCATAACCTACTACTACTACGGCATCCAATATAGAACCGCCGTTCAAGCTTACATTTACCACATTTCCTGTGATAGGCACAGTCAAATTGGCATAACCTGTAAATGAAACTGTAAGTGTAGTTGCTTCGTTTGGAACTTGAAGCTCGTATTTGCCATCAACGTCTGTCAAAGTACCTTTAGTAGTACCCGTGACAACTACGGCAGCACCAACGAGAGGCTCGTTGTTTTCCGCATCCTTAACGAGGCCTGTAATAGCACGCTGAGAGAACGCAAAATTGCTCAATGCAGTGAACAAAGCCACCAGCATGAGGCACTTTAAGTTGACTTTAATTTTCATACATTCTTGTTGTTTAGTTAATAAAAATTTGTTAAAAACTATTAATCAATATTCAAATAATTCCAGAAACAATAACATTTGAAATATAATATGGTTTAAGATTCAAAATTTTGTAGAGCAAATATATAATAGATGTGTCGCTATTTTATAAACTCGATGTGGGCATTCACATTATTTTTTTTAGTTTTACTACAATATCAAAGAGATAAAATACGATTAAAGGCCTTTGTAAGTTATTCATTTTCAAGTGTTTAGCTATTGTAGTATCATCATTTTCACCCCCCTGTTGCTTAATGTTTCGAAATTATTTTTAGTATCTTTAGTGTTGAAACATCAGTAACGCATTTAAAAAAAAATCGAGTGCGTGTGATTCTTACACTAACTATGGTGTAAAGTTATAAATATGTTTGTAATTTCAACAAACACTTACTCTTTTTTTTTTTATCAATGTTTGAAAAGAAATTTAATTTTATCTCAAACATTGATAAAAAATGCTTTTTATTCAAAGTTTCGTAATTTTACCTATTGCCATATAATTTATCTCTACGTAGTGTATGAAGTCTCATTTTTCACTTTTAGACTCTTTTATATGCTCAGAAAAAGCTTTATTGCCCTCGTTTTTAGCTCTTTTTATCTCTGCACTGACGCTCAGATTCCAGGCTTTTTTATGAACAAGGGTGTTAAGAAAATTGAAATACCTTTTGAACGACAAGATAA
>JAYTON010000591.1:0-5346 GCA_043747725.1 Saprospiraceae bacterium | reverse complement strand
TTGTTTATGCATTTCAACAGCTTCGATGATTAGGTCCGTAACAGTCATGCCTATTTCTGTAGCATATATTTTCAGTTCTTTTCTAAATTCAGCAGTGGCATTGAAATTAATAAGCACCATTGAAGAAGCCTCGCTTTTTGTTAGGTTGTGGCTTTGTTGAATAGGGGAGGGTGGGGTACCTTTATTATCAAATTTAGGTGGAACACCTTTATTACCGGGTTTTGCTATTTTAGCCATAATTTATAAAGAGATAAAGATGTAAAGAAATAAATTAGGTTAATTTTAAATCACTGAAATTTGGTTGACGATGGATTGAATCACATCATCTACATTTTGACTAATTGTTTTAAAGTTGGTTTCATTAGCTGCTTTTCCAAGATCGTGTGCCTGACCAATAGATGTTTTTTCAGGGATAATTCCCAAATAAGAATACCCCCCCTCAGTAATATAGCGTTGTGCCCCATTGATTTCATTCGCACTCGTCCCAACACGTGATAGCACAATGCCAATTTTTTTGGCATCTACACCTTTACTGACCAATTCGTGAGCCAGTCGAATGGTTGGGCGCAAATCATCGAGCGTGACGCCAGTTGGTAAGATGATAAAATCACTTTGAAGGGCTATATCTAAGGTCATACGTGTAGCATGTGGTGCGCCATCAAAAATGATTAGATCATAGTTATTGCGTTGTTTGAGTGCTTCAATCACGCTATTAAATTGCTCCACATACACCAAAGGCTCAAATTCTTTACTCATGCGAACACGATTCCATTCTGAAACAGTCGCCTGTGACAAATCCATATCTGCAATTTTAACAGAATATTCATTCCGAGCATATTCAACGGCAAGCAGGCGCGAGAGGGTAGATTTGCCAACGCCACCTTTTTGAGAAACAATTCCAATAATTTGAGACATAATATCCGATTTTAACGTAAAGGTATAAAAATTATCTATAAAGAAACAAAGAAGTAAACAAATAAAGATATAAAGATGTTATCTCCTATTTTATCCGTTCCTATGACGCCGACAGTTTTATCAAAAAGGTCAAACCCGATTAAACGCTCTAATGAAAAATTGCCTTCGCGCACGCGGTTATATGCCTTGTGCATCTTGCGGTTGAGAATCAAAGCCACTGCATGAGGTGAGTAGGCAGGCATGCGCATGATGGTTAGCCCATGCGCTTTGGCTGCTGGTAAATCTACATTATTGTAGCCAGCACTCCGCAAGGCAATAAATTTGACCCCATTCTCTACAAGTTGATGAATGACCCCCTCAGTAATTTTATCATTGACGAACAAGCAAACGGCTTGGCTACCTTGAGCCAACTTAGCAGTGAGTTCGGTCAACGATGCGTCAAAATAGCAGATTTCATGTCGATATTGAATCGATTGAAAAAGTCTTTGTCGAAAGAATGGGTTGAAAAGAAAGAAATTATCATTTGTATATGATTAGGAAATGATGAACGATAAATACTGAAGGCGTATAATCGGTTCTATATGACGCTTCTTAAAGCTTAATTATCGGCAGTTCGCTTATAATTAAAACGCTGTATTACTGAGGGGGTCAATAATCCTTAACGCATCTAAAGCCGACATGAAGCAGCGAAGTTTCAGGTGATGTAAATGACCTGCCCGACACCCGATAGCCATGACACCATGTCGCCTCACATAAAAAAGAGCCGCCGCGTTGAGCTTTTTCGGCATTTAATTCTGTTATTTTTTTTCCAGTTGACAAAGCTTTTACAACATCGGCATAACTGAATTTGCCATTGCTGCACCATTGCCACACATTGCCTGTCATATCCGTCAGACCCAAGGGTGTTTTGCCAAAAATACCGACTGGTGAGGCGAATTTATAGCCATCTTCCAAATAATTTTTGAAAGGAAAAGTGCCTTGCCATATATTCACTCGCCATTTGCCATTGGGCGTTTTCAAGCTATTGCCTATTGAATATAGCGTCTGATCGTTGCGGGCATTGCGGGCGGCGTGTTCGTATTCAAGTTCGTGTGGGAGGCGTTTGCCCGCCCATTTGGCATAGGTTTGAGCATCATTCCAAGACACTTGCGTGACGGGCAGATTGTCGGCAGCAGCGGGATAATCTTTACCATCGGGAAATTGCCACGTACAACCCTCTTTCAAAATCCAAGCATTTTTAGAGGTTTCATCAATAAAACCGCCATTGCCGAAGTTTTCAGCTTCAGTTTTATAGCTCGTAGCGTTGACGAATTGCCTAAATTGAGCCACTGTCACGGGGCTAATATCCATATAAAAAGGTTGGACATAAATCCAAAAACGGGGATTTTCAACGAATAAACCGCTTGAATCGGAGCCAATAAATGCATAACCGCCTTTTACTAAAAGCATACCTTCGGGCTGTTGGGTGCTTGGTGCGCGTTGTTCAATTTTAATAGTTGTATCATGAATCACCGTAATCGTTGGCGTTAAAGCAAGTGTTGAGCTTTGCTTTATTTCAGTTTTACAAAGAGTGAAAAACAAAGTCGCCGCTAAAATGCACAACTTTACGGAGGTTTTTCCCAAGGAATCCCTTGAGAAGAAACCGTCTTTAAGTTTTAGATTGAATACTGAGGGGGTGTTTTTCATAGTAAATCGTCTATAAAGATATTCCTAATATCGTCTTTATTTTGCTCTATAAACTGAGACTTTTACAAGTATTCTAATTAAAAATCGACATACTTAAAATTTAAATAAATGCCCTGTTTTGTGTCTTCTGAATTTGGATTGCAAAATTATAATTTTATAAAATTATAATTTCATAATTTTTAGGTTTTTATAATTTTATTAAAATAATAGTTTTATAAAAATATGGCTTAAAATGCACCAGAGCTCCATCATATCGGTGAAAAATTAAAAGATGTCGCTATTTTTAATTTGGTGGGCTTTAAAATCGAAATCACTGGTAATATCTGAGAAATCTGCCATATTCTTGATGAAAAGCGTATCAATTACCAGCGTTCGCAAGGTTTTTATCTGCCTAATATCTTCGATAGAGGGTTGTCTTTCAAGGCAGCTTTCTTGTTCCTGAATAAGTTTTTTCTCAGCATCGGTCAATTTAAGCGCTTCAATAGCTTCATCGGTCAAGGACGGATTATAAGCCGAGAGTTCTGTGATTCTATCAAAAATATGCTCCTGCTTTTCAGCTTCCAAAATGCTCAGTTGTTCTTGTATTTGTTTTTTAATTTCCTCTTTCTTTTCTTTCTTTTTACGCTCCTCTTTTTGATCGGTAACCATTTTTAAGGGCTTGAACAAAGAAACCGGGCATATTAGATTTAATCATGCCTTCTATTTTCGCCCGATGTGTCACGCGAATAGCCTGTTCCAACTGTTCATGCTTATAAACCTTAATTAACTCAATAAATACTGAGGGGGTCACGCCTAAAGTCTCAACGACTTTAGAATAAAACTTTGAGAATTTATCGTCATTGCAGTCGCAGTGATGGGCGAATTGGGTTCAAGGATAATGGATTTTGGTTAAAATCAATAACGTCTTGTTCAGTTTTGGGTATTTCAATATAATTCTTCAATTTTTTCTGCACTTTGAACTCAAAACGAATAGCCTTCGTTTTTTTTCCCTCCTTTATTTGTTCAGCTTTGGTGACCAACAAATCGGTGTGTTCGTTGATTTCTTTTACTGAGGGTGCAATGACTTTAGCGTAAAAATTGGCGAACAAAGGGTACTTATCTTCCAATTCAAACATCTTTTCATTTCCTCAAATTTCAAGTCCTATATCCGATACATTCATATTACTTTAAAAATTCATAAATACGGATAGAATGTAAGCCCAAATTGATAATATTGTCAAAATCGTAGGTAGTGAAACTCCGTTGCAGTTGTAGGAGCAAGGGTTTCATCTCATCTTCAATCTTAACATCGATATACTCTTGATTTTCTATACCCGGTTTGCCATCTTGACCATCTTTCAGAATACCGATTTTACGGATAATGTGGTAAATGCTCTGTCTTTGAAAACCATCCACTACACTATCTACATAAAACTTTTTATCTAAAAGCCTTTTAGCAGCGTCTCTGATTTCGGCATAGCCACGCTTCATATTCAAGCCAAAGGTTTTGGCTACACCGCTGTAATAAATACGATATTCGCCAAAATCTTGGTCATCTCGCCTAATATGGCTAATTAAAATGAGGAAAAGCCGCATTTCCCAGACATCAAAATTGTACCTTGCCTCAATAAGGTTATTAGACTTGCGTATGAGGGAAACTATCTTTCCTTTTTTCTTTAAATTGACTGACTTTTTAGCTTTAGCCATTTTAAATTCAAAATTTAACTATAACAAAAATGTGGCTACAATGGGTAAATAGAAGAGCCAACCTGTCTTTATTCCCCAGTATGCCACAAAAAAGTTACAAATAAGCTTATAATTAATTGATAATGAATGAGTTATGAGGCCCTAAAAGATTAAAAGAGAATTAAAGCGTTTAAACAACAACAAAAGCGATGTAAAAAATTTATTGTTGGTGTTGTCTCTTTTATTAAATACTTTTTTTATTTTGAAAAAAATTTAAAAAAAGTGGTGAAGAAAAAATTTAACATTCGCTATGATAATGAGGTGGGGGAGGACATTCAGTACTACCTCCAGCAATTCAAAAAGGAGGCTATGAAGAAGGCTGAGGAGATTTTTGGAGAATCTGAATCGGCTGCTACAAATGTGCCAGATGACAATGATGTCGAGCATTTTGACATGAAAAATATGTATAAAGCAAATAAGGCAAAACCAAAGGCAGAGAAAGATGCAATAGATAATAATTTGAAAGGGGGTATTGGAGCAAATAAAAACGGCATCACAACGAATTGCTTCAGAAATTTTTAAAATGAATAGGGTGAGATGCACCAGATGATTAAAATCATTGCGGGCGATGATTTTACAATATGGCTTTAATATCAAAAAAATAGACTTTTGTCTTTAATACTAAAAACTTAAAAATTAACCCAATATTTGCGACTAACGATATTCCATCATTTATTCATTTGCTTTTAGATAGAAAATGCCTTTAGAAAATAATAAGGAAACCATTATAGATGTAGCAGCTCGCTTGCAAGCCATTATCGAAACGGCAGTTGATGGCATTATTGCTATCAACGATAGGGGTATTATTGAGTCAGTGAATCCTGCGGCGTGTAAAATATTTGGCTATACTGAGGAGGAGATGGTGGGTCAAAATGTATCCATGCTGATGCCAAATCCGCACAAGCAAAACCATGATGGCTATATGCTCAATTATTTGACAACAGGCGATCGCAAAATAATTGGCATCGGAAGAGAGGTGCCGGGTAGGAAAAAAAATGGCGGCATATTCCCTTTTTGGCT
>JAYTON010000590.1:0-5629 GCA_043747725.1 Saprospiraceae bacterium | reverse complement strand
GCTTACTACCTTTGCGGCACGAAATCGCGGAGTGGAGCAGTTGGTAGCTCGTTGGGCTCATAACCCAAAGGTCGTAGGTTCGAGTCCTGCCTCCGCCACTTATTAAAAATGCAATTAATTGGTAATCAATTAGTTGCATTTTTGTTTTAGGGAAATTTTTTTTATATCACGAAAATCTTATTCTGTCAATCCAATTAATTAATTTATCATACCTATTTATCTTTTCATCTATCACGCTTTTTGCATCTTCAATTGAATTAATAGCTTTATTTGCTTGAACATCTATATAGATTTTAAACATTCTATTTAATTTAGGATTTATAAAACTTGAATTTGAAGTTTGACTCTTATCTAAACGAATAAGTCTATTGACTTTTTTTGATTCAGAATTTAACTCTCTTTTATTTATCACTAACTCTTTTTTAGCATAATTCAATTCGTTGAGCATTGATTTTGCTTCTTTTTCATCATTTGGTGTTAAATCTATCCAATAATTCAATCTTTCTTTTAGATCTGTTGATTTAGTAAATATTTCTTGCACTTTGGATTTTTTAATTATTATTTCACTACTTCGAGCGTCATTCAAAAAAACTCTCTTCAAAAAAGGTTTTTCTTTATGTGCTTGTTGTGATATTTCTAACTCTCGACTTAATAAAATATCGTATTCATTTAATTCAGTTTCAAATTTATTAAGTTTATCTACTTCATCTTGTGCTTTGATATCCCACTGCTGTATTTCTGAAAAATTTGATAGTTGGAAAATTTGAGATATTAACTCTTGAGCTAATACTGCATCATAATTAATGGTTTTCATATTTTGACTGTTTTATAAGTTTAATTTAAAAATAACTTATCTCTTACAAATATAAAAAATTATATTTGATTAAATGTAACTATAATGTATCATATCTTAATTTATAACAGTCAACAAAGAGTGCCTATTTATTTTAAAATGCCTCTTCTTTCTACTTCTCAATTTTTGTCAAAATCATATAGCCCTCTACTTCACCTTTTTTATTGTATGTCTCTGTCCGAACTATACCAACGCCCTTTGCTATCCAAATAGCCGATTTTATGGTGCGTTTGAAGAGCACTTTTATCTCTGATTCGGAAGTGATTTTATAGCATTCAAAAGTGCCGGCAGGTGTCGTGATGCTTTCTTTTTTCTCAACTGTTCGATTGATTTCCTTAAATCTAAATGTCATCAGTGTCATATTGCCGCTTTTCATTTTAATTTCATTTTCCCCACTTGCCAAACTCTGACCAACAGCCAAATTTGAAGGGTAAGAAATGCCCTCGCCACTGACCTCCATTTGCATATCTTTCGCCGAGTTTATTTCCCCTCCATAAAATGATGATAAATCCATTGTAAAAATGCCATTATCGCACTTTACATTAAAATTTCGATTGTCAACAATGACTTTATCTTTTTTATCTTTCATCATGACCGACATGACGGCTTCAAATCCACCAGTCGTGCTTTTAAAGGAGGTCATCGTTTGAGTTTGAGATGACTGTAATTTATTTTTATCATCATAATGTTCAAAGCTCAATCGAGTACCTTGTTTGGAGGTGTAAAATGCCTCAGCGCAGTTTTGAGCGTAAGTATATTGGTTACATGCAAAAAGAACTATTGGAATAAAAAATTTTAAAATTTTCATAATGTATAGATTTTTGATGTTAAAAAAAATGGGTTGACTGCCTTCATTACAAAGTTATAGAAAAAATAAATGTGAAGCGCAATTCATCAATAAAGATAATTTTAAGAAAGTAAATTTTGAAATAAAACAGAATGTTTTATTTTTGCTCTCAATGAATAATCTTCTCGATACAGCCATTGAATATCTGAATGGCGTCGGTCCTCTAAAAGCCGATATGCTGAAAAAAGAGTTGCGGATTTTTACTTTTCGCGATTTGCTTTATCATTTCCCTTTTCGATACATTGATAAAACGCGTTTTCATAAAATATCTGATATTACTGAAGAGTCAGATGCAGTTCAACTCAAAGGCATTTTGCGCCGTTTGGAAGTGAAAGGCGAAGGCAGGGCTAAGCGTTTAGTGGGTACTTTTCGTGATGAATCGGGTAGTATTGAGTTGGTTTGGTTTCAAATGATTCATTTTTTAGAGAAATCGTTGAGCGTGGGCGGCGAATATATTGCTTATGGTCGGGTGAATTGGTATGGCGGACGAGTCAGTTTTCCGCACCCTGAAATGGAATTGGCAACGCCTGAAAAATTAGAAAAAGCCCCTACTTTCGACCCTGTTTATCCCTCAACTGCCAAACTTGATGCTAAAAATTTGGACGCCAAAGGGCAGCGTAAAATCATCAAAACCTTATTAGAGAAGCTCAAGCCAACTGATATTACTGAAAATCTGCCTGACTATATTACTCAAAAATTCAAGCTACCCCCTCAGTATCAAGCACTTATAGCCATTCATACGCCTGAAAGTCAGCGTGAATTGGATTGGGCACGTAATCGGTTGAAATTTGATGAATTATTTTTTCTTCAACTCAAATTATTGCAAGCAAAACAAATTCGCAAAGGCACTATCCGGGGGCATGTTTTTGAAAAAGTAGGCGATTTTTTCAATACCTTTTTCAAAGATATATTGCCTTTTAGTTTGACAAATGCTCAAAAGCGGGTTATCAAAGAAATTCGGAGTGATTTAGGTGCCGGTGCTCAGATGAATCGCTTGCTGCAAGGCGATGTCGGCTCGGGTAAAACGGTGGTCGCATTTATGTCCATGCTCATTGCCCTCGATAATGGCTATCAAGCGGCTATGATGGCACCCACAGAAATATTGGCTCGTCAGCACTACGATGGTATCTGTACTTATTGCGAACAACTCGGCATTGGCATCGGTTTTTTAAGCGGTTCAATTAAAGGGAAAAGTCGTGAAAAATTGCTTAAACAATTGAAAGACAATGAGATACAAATATTGATAGGCACTCATGCCATGTTTGAAGCTTGGGTCGTGTTCCATAATTTAGGATTAGCCATTACCGACGAACAGCACCGATTTGGCGTGGAACAGCGAGGCAAATTATGGCATAAATCCAAGCCTTATCCGCCTCATGTACTCGTCATGTCTGCTACGCCTATTCCTCGTACGCTCGCGATGACGCTTTATGGCGACCTTGATGTATCGATTATCGATGAACTGCCCGCAGGTCGTAAGCCCATTCAAACGCAGCATCGCACGGACAATCATCGCTTGAGAGTCATAGGTTTTATGCGAGAGGAAATAGCGAAAGGCAGGCAAATATATGTTGTTTATCCCTTGATTGAAGAATCTGAAAAATTGGATTTATTGAACTTGATGGAGGGTTTTGAGTCTTTAAGTCGTGATTTTCCGACCCCTCAGTATCAAATCTCAATTGTGCATGGAAAAATGCCATCAAAAGATAAAGACTTTGAAATGCAGCGGTTTATCAAGCATGAAACCCAAATAATGGTTGCCACAACGGTCATCGAGGTGGGAGTGAATGTACCCAACGCTTCAGTTATGGTCATTGAACATGCCGAGCGGTTTGGGCTTTCACAGTTGCACCAACTGAGGGGTCGCGTTGGGCGTGGAGGCGACCAATCTTATTGCATTTTAATGTCCAGTTTTAAATTATCTGCCGATGCCAAAGAGCGCATTCAAACGATGTGTCGCACGACCGATGGTTTTGAAATCGCTGAGGCGGATTTGAAACTGAGGGGTCCCGGCGATATTGAAGGCACTGCTCAAAGTGGTATTCTCAATCTGCACATTGCCGACCTCGCCAAAGATGGTAAAATCCTTCAAGCCGCTCGCCACACTGCTATCGAAATACTAGATTCTGACCCTAAATTGGAAAAACCAGAGAATGAACGTTTGAAAAATTACTTGGAAATGGAAGCAAAAGAAAGGCGGGTTTGGAGCAGAATTTCATAAAAACATGAGTCATCACGAATTTATGAGATTTGAGAGCCTCCTCTTTTTAGTCACTCCAAGATACCAGGAGGCTCTTTTGTTAGTACTTGAAAAATTCGGGATGACTCATGTTTGCTGAGGGATGCCCTGTTATATATCGTCATCATCAGCTCCTGCAGTCGCTGTTTTATTCATCAAATAGGCTTTCAAAAAGGGTGTAATATCTCCATCTAAAACGGCATCTGTTTGATTAGATGTATGCCCAGTGCGATGGTCTTTGACACGGCGGTCATCGAGCACATAACTGCGGATTTGACTGCCCCACTCGTTCTTCGTTTTTTGAGCTTCTACACTGTCGCGCTCCTCCATTTGGCGTTGCAACTCCCGTTCATATAGCTTTGATTTCAACATTTTCAAAGCTGTATTACGGTTATTAATCTGCGAACGGTCTTGCTGGCATTCGCAAACGATGCCTGAAGGAAGATGCCGCACGCGCACTGCTGACTCTGTCCTATTGACGTGCTGACCGCCCGCACCTGATGCTCGGAAAACATCCCAACTCAAATCAGCGGGATTGATATTAATCTCGATGGTATCATCCACCATAGGATGCACGAATACCGAAGCAAATGATGTCATGCGCTTACCTTGCGCATTGAATGGGCTCACACGCACGAGACGATGTACGCCATTCTCACCCTTTAGCATGCCATAAGCCTGATCGCCTTCGATGGATAACTCCACCGACCTCAAGCCTGCGGAATCGCCATCTACACTATTGAGTTCACTAACTTTATAGCCATTTTTTTCTGCCCACATCACATACATGCGCATCAAAATAGACGTCCAATCACAAGCCTCAGTGCCACCGGCTCCTGCATTTATCTCAAATATACAATTGAGCGCATCTTCAGGCTTATTCAAAGTTGTTTTAAACTCTACACTTTCAATGAGCTCAATAGCGGCTTTGTAAGCATTTTCGGTGTCTTCTTCAGAGGATTCACCTTCTCTAAAAAGCTCCAGTTCCAGTTCTGCATCATCCACTTTGTTTTGGATGAGGTTAAAATCAACGACGTGTTTTTCCATCGTCCGCATTTTTTTCATGGTTTCCTGAGCTCTGGCAGCGTCATTCCAAAAGTCGGGATCACCCGCTTTTATTTTAAGGTCTTCGACTTCGCGTTTGGCATTATCGACGTCAAAGATACCTCCTTAATGCCAAGAGCCGATCTTTAAGACCGCCCAGCTGTTCAATCGTCATTTTTACGAGTGATTTAGATTGTGAAAGTAAAATGGACTTTTTTTTACGTAATAAAAAATAGTCGCTTTTAAAAAGCGGCGTAAATATACTGAAAGAGTTGGGAAAAGTACAATTTGACTGAAAATGCATTTATGTCATTTTGAGCCAAGTAGGGTAGTTGGGATAAAAACAAATTCCTTTTCGACGAACGGCGATATATAAGACAACCCAACATTAAAAAGATATGTAAACGAATAGTATAGCCTATTTTAGAAATATAAAATTACCCACATAATTATCAACAATGACTATTTCAGCCGTTATTATCACCAAAAATGAGGCAGCCAATATAGCCCATTGCCTCTACTCTCTACAAGATGTAGCAGATGAGATTATCGTTTTAGATGCTTTTAGTACCGATGAAACGCCGAACATTTGCAAAAGCTACCCCTCAGTAAAATTCATTCAAAGAGCTTGGGAAGGCTATGCAGC
>JAYTON010000589.1:0-4252 GCA_043747725.1 Saprospiraceae bacterium | reverse complement strand
TACGACCTCATAATCCATTGAAGTAGAATAAATTATGACAGGGAGTTGTTTTAGTTTTTCATGGATTTTTATTTCCAATAAACATTCAATCCCTGTTTTACGGGGCATATTGAGGTCGAGAAAAACGACATCAGGCAGCGTGTTTGACGGAGTCATTAATACCTGTATCAATTGCTCTCCATCATTGACTATTTTAAGCAATGAAGAAATGGACAATTCTTCCAACACCTCTTGAAAAAAATAACAATCATCCTCGTCATCATCAGCCAGTAATATATTGAACGGCGGTGTCTTCATGATACAAATATAGAATTTAATAGCTCATATAAATTATCAATATAAGCAGTAAGTGCATCTTACAAAGATAATTTTTTTTAAATAAAACTAATCGCGACTTTAAAAAGTATAAAATTATACACATAGAGGTTCATATTGTTTAAATGCGAATAATGCGTTGAAAACCATATCAAAAACCATATTTTGACACTGCGTGTCATGGCGTCTCGTTACCAATCATTGTTATTACAAACATCTTGACTCTCCGAACCATATAAAACGCCTATACATAAAACTCGAAGAGTCAAGATGTTTATATTAATGGTGATTCTAAGCATTTCTTAATGATACGTAGTGTCAAAATGTGATTTTTAACCCATTATTCGCATTGATACTTTTGTAAAACGAAATGGAAAATGGCAGTTGCTTGCTTCACATTCTTCACGATTGCCAGTAGGCGATCGAAATTCAGCGGACAAACAAAAGCCGCTAACAAAAGTATTTGCAAAAGCAAGGCTGGACAATCTAAAATCAACTATGTGCAAGCATCCTCATTAGTTCGGGCTCGACGTTCAATTTTCAGTTTAAGTTCATAACTTCAACAACCTATTTTCAATTGGGCATTTGTACCGGACTGGGCAAGCAATAAATTCCTTGCCTTCGCAAATACTCGCACGTTGTACACCATTCTAACGCAGCACCCTACTAACAAGCAGACTAATACCATCGTGGGAGCACATTCATAACTTCAAGCTGAGGTTTTTGATTATTAATCTTTAAAAATAGACCAAAGAATTTAGCCGCTCAAATTGATGAGTTTACAGATGATTTTGACGCACTTTTGTTCTGGATTAGAAATTTGAGGTTTTTATAGGAAAGCCCTTAAAAAATGAATAAAATAATCAAAAAACCAATTGAAAACTTTAAATTTGCCCTTCTTAAAAAATAAAATGTCCGATTAAGAGGTTAGATATAATAAAATAAGTGGATAATATAAGATTCACCTATTTAAACAGAATAGAAAGGTATGTTTGATAATATAAAACAATTGTGGAAACATAAAATTTCACTCCCCCTCAGTAATGCGTTCCGTCCGGTCACTAAAACCATCAGCGCAGCATTTGAGCCATTCAGCAATTTTCTTCAACCTTTAAAAGAAAGATTCGATGAACGTTGGGCTGCATTTGCAGCAGCTTACCCGCGCTCGTCAGTTTGGATTAGGCGTGGAACGAAGTTGGCAGTGGGTCTTTATGTTTTTTATTTCGTATTCGCTATCGGTATATTTGGCGAAATGCCGACGGTAGAAGAGTTGCGCGAGATGCAAACCCTCAATACATCGGAGGTTTATACAGCCGATAGCGTTGTCATCGGTAAATTTTACAAGGAAAATAGAAAAGATATAAGTTTTGATGAAATACCTAAAAACGTCGTAGATGCTTTAGTGGCTATCGAAGACGAACGGTTTTGGGAACATGATGGCATTGATTACCGCAGCTTTGGGCGCGTCGTTTATCGCTCTATACTGAGGGGGGATGAGTCAGGTGGTGGCGGCTCTACTATTTCTCAGCAATTAGCTAAAAACCTATTCGGGCGTAAACACTATGCCGCTTTCAGTACGCCTATTAATAAGGTGCGAGAAATGCTCATTGCCCGCCGTTTAGAAAAGGCTTATGATAAAAAAAATCTGATGGCTTTTTACCTCAATACAGTGCCTTTTGGAGGCAATGTATTTGGTCTTGAAATGGCAGCCAAACGGTTTTTTAATAAATCAGCCATTAATTTAAAGATGGAAGAAGGGGCGGTTATTATCGGTATGCTCAAAGCCAATACCAGTTATAATCCTAAGAAAAACCCTGAAAATGCGTTTAAAAGACGCAATGTTGTTTTGAAACAAATGGTTGTCAATGGTTTTTTAAAACAAAAAGCCTATGATTCATTAAGGATAATACCCCTCAAATTGAATTATCAACCTGTTTTGAATCGGGATAATATGGCGCCTTATTTCAAGGATTTTATCCGCACTCAAATGACAAAATTGCTGGAACCTTATAAAAAAGATGATGGTACACCTTACGATATTTATAAAGATGGTTTGAAAATTTATACCTCCGTTGATTCAAAAATGCAAATAATGGCAGAAGAAGCCGTTGAAGAGCGCATGTCTAAATTGCAAAAACAATTTGATGAACATTGGAGCGGCGGCAAATGGTGGGGCGATGACAAATGGCTCGAAGACGGTATGAAAAACTCAGACCGTTGGAAACGTTTAGCAGCCGATGGCTGGTCGGAAAAAAAGATTCGCACTCATTTTATGACCACTAAAATACCCGTCAATATTTTTGCTTGGGAAAATGGTAAACCGAGTGAGGATGAACGCTCCATTACGCCTTATGATTCGATAAAATATTATTTTCGGCAACTCAATACGGGCTTTATGGTCATGGAACCTCAAACAGGCTTGGTAAAAGCGTGGGTGGGCGGTACGGATTTTAGCTTTTTTCAATACGATCATGTGCGCTCACGTCGTCAAGTAGGTTCTACATTCAAACCTATTGTTTATGCCAAAGCTATTCAAGCAGGCGTAAGACCTTGCGAATATATACCCAACAGGCTCACTGCTTACATGTCGGACGGCTCAACTAAAAGCGGCGATGATGTCACAACAGAAGAAAAAGAGAGCGGACAAGCTTGGGTGCCTCGCAATTCAGATGGTGATGGTTACAGCGGTGCCTACTCACTCGAAGGCGCTTTGACCAATTCTGTCAACGTGGTATCAGCTAATTTAATTCAACGCATCGGCTATCGTCAAGTTCAGGAACTAGCGAAAAGCATGGGTGTAACAAGTGAAATGCAAAACGATTTATCCATTGCACTTGGTACGGCAGATATTTCACTTTTCGATATGATGAAAGTTTATGGCACTTTTGCCGCACGTGGTCGCCGCCCCGAACCAATAATGGTTTTGAAAGTGGCTACCCGCGATGGTAAAGTGATTGCCGATTTTGCAAAAGAGAGTAATCCTGCAAAATGGCAACAAGTGCTGACTATAGACCAAGCGGATATCATGACGCGCATGATGAAATCCGTTGTCAATGAAGGTACTGCCGAAAGGTTGCGCCACACTTACGACCTCAAAAACGATATTGCAGGAAAAACGGGTACAACTCAGAGCCAATCCGATGGTTGGTTTATGGGTTATACACCGAATATTGTCGTCGGTGCATGGGTTGGTGGCATGACACCTGCTGTTCGATTCAGAGATATAGATTTGGGACAAGGCGCAAATATGGCTCTACCAATATGTGCTATTTTTCTCAACAAACTATACCGTACCCCTCAGTATGCGGCGATGAAAAATGCCAAATTTCCTGAACCTGCCAAATGGATCATCGATTCGATGGCTTGTGAACATAAAACATTTTCAGATGATGAAATTGCAGAATTTAGAGCTTTGGAAGCAAAAGACACAGTTGTTGAGTTGCAACCTGGTCAAATTTTCCCTGATGAAAAATCTGAAATCAATCAAGGTGAAAACCATGATTTGAAAGAAAATCCAGGTAGAAATGATGGCAAATCAAGAGGTGGAAATAATGACCTGCGCAATTCAGATGGCATTCTACCGACTGTAAAACCGGAAGTTAAAACGGGTGTTAAACAAACGCCGCCAAAACTTCTACCACCTTCTAAAAATAGTGGGGTGCAAAATCCGCAGAAGAATCAGTAATAAAAATGCCTTTGCAATAAGCAAAGACATTTTTTATAGGATAAATACTGAGGGGTCAATCCAATACCCCTACAATTTCATAAACTTCTTAACCGCTTGCCCTTTTGTAGAAGATATTCTTAAAAAATAGAGTCCACTTTGTATTTGAGGAATTGATAAAATCAGAGTGTTTTCACCGACAGCGGTGACGCTTTTTTCATTAAAAATAACTTGCCCAACTGTATTGATGATATCAATATTCACAGGCTCATG
>JAYTON010000588.1:0-4198 GCA_043747725.1 Saprospiraceae bacterium | reverse complement strand
TATTGTCATCGCGCCGCCCGACGAAACGGATATGGACACCGAACTCTGGGACGCTTTTCTCATCAATTTTAAGGAAGAGCCTATCGAAGGCGTTTTGATAGTATCAAAAGGCTATGGTGAAGATGAGGACGGCGAAATGCGTAGGACTTCTACCCTCAGGCATTTTATAGAGCGTGTCGGTGCGCTGGAAATGATTAAAATAGAACCCATTTCAACGAAATTGCTTTGGATGTCGCATGAATATTGGGTCAGCTTCACGTGTCAGGGGCATATGTACGATAAGAAATACGTTTTTGTCGTCGGCAGCATCGAGCCGACCAATTTTATCATGATTCCTTTTTTGGATAGGAAAGGGGTGATGATACGATAATCAAACGTTCGGGAAATTTTTAAAATTTCCCGAACGTAATATCTAATATCTCAATATCTAATATCCACTCCTTATATATGCAAGCGAAAAAAGTAAGTGAATCAAAGACCATCATGACTGAAATGGTGATGCCCAACGATACCAACCCGATGGGCAACCTCATGGGTGGCAATCTGATGAAATGGATGGATATTGTGGCGGCGATATGCGCGGGCAGGCATTGTCAAGCACAAGTAGTGACCGTATCAGTGGATCACGTTTCCTTTCAAAAACCCATTTCTCAAGGTGATATTGTCACGCTTGAAGCCTGTGTGACGAGAGCGTTCACATCTTCAGTGGAGGTATTTGTAGAAGTATTTGCAGCCAATATTAAAGCAGGTAACCCTCGCCGTTGCAATCACGCCTACCTAACTTTTGTCGCTCTCGATGATACTACTGGCAAGCCCCAACCTGTGCCTGCAGTAATTCCTTTATCAGGAGAAGAGGAAAAACAATACGATGAAGCCGCCCGCCGGCGAGAATTGCGCCTGATACTGAGTGGTAAGATGAAACCCGAAGACGCGACGGAATTGCGGACTTTGTTGAATGTGAATGATTGACAATCCATTTAATAAAACCAATGCAAAGTATTTAATTTTCTTCTTTTTATTCCACAACAGTCCAGCGGACTCACACGTTTGTAAAATCAACTAACAAATGTGTGAGTCCGCTGGACTCATTGACCATTTGGGCTTTCAATTACTACAAACGTGTGACTCCTCTGGAGTCGTTAGTCTTTAATCCTTTAAATTAGGTACTAACTGTTTTTAGCAAATTAAACCAAATCCTTTAATTTCCTATCTTGTATAATAATTAATCAAATTCAACTACCTTATTGATGTTAATTCTTCTATTTTTAAAGTTTTGTTTAATTATTTTAACAAAAGTTTAAACAAAACTAAAGACTCTCCTGTTTCAATCATGTTTTAATCTAATCTAATCAAGTCTTTGTGGGAAAAAAGGTCATAGTCATCGGTTCAGGCTTTGCAGGATTATCGGCAGCAACGCATTTAGCAGTCAAGGGTTATGATGTAACCGTCTTGGAGAAGAACGATTGTGCAGGTGGGCGAGCAAGAGTCTTCAAAACTGAGGATAATATTGTCGAAGAGAAAAATAATGGAGCGAGCAAGGGATTTACGTTCGATATGGGACCTTCATGGTATTGGATGCCAGAAATCTTTGAGCAATATTTTGAATCCTTTGGCAAAAAGCGGTCAGATTATTACGAATTAATAAGACTTGACCCGTCTTATACCGTTACCTTCAGCGATGGTGATGTGATGCGCGTACCAGCGAATATGGCAGAATTGGAAGCGATGTTTGAGCATTATGAATCGGGCAGCATCCCTCAGTTGCGGCGATTTTTAAAAGAAGCAAAATATAAATATGATGTTGGTATGGGTGAGTTTGTACATAAGCCCAGCCACAGTATTATGGAATTTGCTGATTGGCGAGTGCTCAAAAGCATGTTTCAATTACAAATGCTGACCGATATGTCCACATATGTCAGGCGTTTATTTAAAAATGAAAAACTGATACAATTATTAGAATTCCCTGTATTATTTCTCGGAGCAACCCCTTGGAAAACCCCCGCCATGTATTCCTTAATGAACTATGCTGATATGGCTTTGGGCACTTGGTATCCTAAAGGCGGGATGCACGAAATAGTGAAAGCAATGGTGGCTTTAGCACAAGAGAAAGGGGTTGAAATTAAATTGAATCAAGAAGTCAAGCAAATTAATGTATCGAATGATGGATTTGCTACTCAAGTAGAAACATCCAATACGGTTTATAAAGCCGATATTGTAGTAGGTGGTGCGGATTATCATCATGTTGATCAAAACCTAATTGCCCCTGAATTTCGTAATTATACTGAGAGGTATTGGGAAAAGCGGACGATGGCACCTTCAAGCTTATTATTTTATTTAGGTGTGAATAAGCGTTTGAATAATTTGGAACACCATAACCTCTTTTTTGATGAGGATTTTAACCTTCATGCTAAAGAAATATATGAAAATCCTGTGTGGCCCACTAACCCTTTGTTTTATGTATCGATGCCGTCTAAGACAGACCCTTCAGTCGCACCAAAAGGTTGTGAAAATATATTCGTTTTGATACCGCTTGCCCCTGATTTAGAAGATACTGAAGCCCTACGTGAAAAATATTACGATATGGTAATGACTCGATTGGAAAAATGGACAAAGCAAGCAATTCGCCCCCACATTATATATAAGCGTTCGTACGCGCACCGCGATTTTAAATCGGATTACCATGCTTTTAAAGGCAATGCTTATGGATTGGCGAATACTTTATTACAAACTGCCTTTCTTAAACCTAAATTAAGAAGTAAAAAAATTAAAAATCTCTACTACACGGGTCAATTGACAACGCCTGGACCGGGTGTGCCGCCGTCATTGATTTCAGGACATGTCGTTGCGAAAGAAATTTTTAAGGTTATAAAACCATAGGAAACCGCAAAATGTAAAATACTAAATTTAAAATAGTGTGGATTCAAATTGTATTGAAAATTTTTAATTAAGTGATTAATGAGTTAAAAGTCCTGTCAGGACAGTCAATAATCAATGCTTTAGCTGTTTAATTCCCAATATCTATTTTCTAACATCTACAAAATATGAATCAATTTAAATTATACAGCGATGTTTGTCAAGAGTGTAGCGAAATGATTACTAAGCGGTACTCAACCTCTTTTTCATCTGGTATAAAAGCTTTCGATAAAAAGCTGCGCACACCTATCTATGCCATCTATGGCTTTGTCCGATTCGCTGATGAAATCGTGGATACGTTTCACAATTACGATAAAGCCAAATTATTTAAGCGATTCAGACAAGACACCTATATTGCTCTCGATGAGCGTATTTCTTTGAACCCTGTTCTGCAAGCGTTTCAAGAGGTGGTGTATAAATATAAAATTGAAAAGGTGTTAATAGATGCCTTCCTTGATTCAATGGAAATGGATTTGCATTTTAATGCTTATCATGATAGTTTGTATAAAAAATACATTTATGGCTCTGCTGAAGTGGTTGGTTTGATGTGTTTAAGGGTTTTTACTGAGGGGGATGAGGCAGAGTATGAGCGATTGAAAGACACAGCGTGCGCCTTAGGCTCGGCCTTTCAAAAGATAAATTTCCTACGCGATATGAAAAGCGATTTCGATGAACGGGGGCGCGTCTATTTCCCCGGCATAGATTTCTGTCATTTTGATAACCATCAAAAGCAATTAATTGAAGCGGACATCAAAGCCGATTTTGATAAAGGCTATTCGGGTATTATGCAATTACCTAAGTCTGCAAGGTTAGGTGTATATTTGGCGTACATCTATTACATCAATCTTTTTGAAAAAATTAAAAAAACCAATGCCCAACGGGTGCAACAAGAGCGCATCCGCGTGAGTGATAGGCGAAAAGTCTATTTGCTGTGTAGTTCGGTTTTTAAAAACAGTTTTAATCTGCTTTGAAATCTTCAATTAATATAAAGACCCTCTCATTTATCGCCTTTGCCAAAGGGGCGTTCCTTCTGAAGGGAGTATGGAAGCCTTTAAAATGGTTGATACCGCTTTTAGCTATTCTTATAGCATTGATTCATGGGTTGACGGATACTGTTAAAACGAATAACCTATTTTATGAAGTAAATCGACAATTCGAAGTACCTTTTTTCGAGACACCATACATATATGTGTATCTGCACCTTTTCGCCTTCATTCCGGTATTGATTTTGAGTTTTGATAAAAAAGTTGCTTACTATAAAAGGTGGAAATATCTATTCCCTGCT
>JAYTON010000587.1:0-4214 GCA_043747725.1 Saprospiraceae bacterium | reverse complement strand
GGCATTTGGCAAAATCATACGGACAATGGTTGGACTAAAAATTATATTCGTCCACAGGAAAGCGGCTACAGAACGGATGTCCGCTGGCTGACTTTATTAGATGATAAAGGCTTTGGTTTGCAAGTGGAAGGTTTGCAACCCCTCAGTATCAGCGCGATGCCTCAGCTCACAGAAGACTTTGATGAAGGGGCGACTAAGAAAAATCGGCATACCACAGACATTATCAAACACCCTTACACCGTCCTGCACATTGATTATGCTCAACGGGGCATTGGTGGCGATAACTCTTGGGGTGCTCAAACGCATGAGGAATATCGGCTTTTGGCGAAGCAGTATAGTTATGGATTTGTGATGCGACCTGTTGGGAAATAATTTTATAGTATATTGATTTTCAGCGATTTACGACAATTATTTTAACATAATTTGAATTATTTAAATCAAAATTCGTTGAATTTTAAAAGATTTAATAAGATTTCCGAGCGCAACATAATCTCATTAAATCCTTTATAATCCCAATAACCCTGATTTTAAAAAACTAAAAAAATCCAACATCCTCCTCCTATCGTATAATATTGAGAAAATAACTACAACCAAATGATTACCGCCACCATCCTTATTCCCGACATCAGCGGATATACAGAATTTCTCACGCAAACAGAAATTAAGCATAGTTCGCACATCATCAACGAGTTGCTCGAAGGCATTATCGCTACTAATCGCTTGGGGTTTCACCTGTCGGAGGTAGAAGGTGATGCTGTTTTGTTTTATAAAAAAGGGGCTGCTATCTCGAGGGCAGAACTCGTGGAACAATGCGTAGAGATGTATCGCCGATTTCATCAGCAACTCATGATTATTGAGCGCGACAGTATTTGCCGCTGTGGGGCATGTTCTACTGCGAGTAGTTTAACGTTGAAATTTGTTGCACATTTCGGTGAAATTCAAGAAATCAAAGTGTCCAATTTCCTCAAAGCGACGGGTGCGGATATGATTGTTGCCCATCGGTTACTCAAAAATGGTATTGAAAAGCATGAATATTTGCTCTTATCCAAGTCGTTAAGCGCTTTTAACGGTAATGGGTCTTTGCTTTGGATGTCGGGACAAGAGGAGTATGCTTCGATTGGGAAAATAGATTTTGAATATGCCTACCTCGATGCTTTTCGCCGCAACTTGACCATACCGACCCCCTCAGTAAATGAAGCTCCACCCGAACCTTTAGCCACTGCCAAAACAATTTCCATAGACATTGAAGCTTCGGCAGCAGACGTTTATCAAAATCTGATTGATACTGACAAACGCAGTATTTGGGTAAAAGGCATGACCAAATTAGAGCATCAACCCATTACCGAGAGGGCAGGCATGGCGCATTTTTGCTTGACAAATGGTTTAGGGCTTGACCATACCATCGTGAGTAGCACCTTCAACGAAGCGGAAATAAATTATATTGAAAAGGTCGAAATATCCCGATTCAAGTTCACGGTGTGGGATTATTATCGGATAGATAATCTGGGCAATCAACGGAGTCGCTTGTCTTTGCGTTTCGCCTTTCGCCGACCCAATTTCATCACGCGCCTTCTTGAGCGCATCGCGCTGAATAGTATTAGAAAGGATTTTGAAAAATTTAAAACTATATGTGAGGCATCTTTAGAAATGATAAAAGATGAAACATGAATTTTCCGAATCACGCAACAAATTATTTTTTAAGTGTTATTTAAAATCGTTTATCTTTAAATCGTTTTTTACTTAAAAAACAAAATATACTGAGGGGTATAAATAATTGATTACCAATTAGTTAAAAAAGATAACTCAATATAGATTCATCATTTAATTTCAATATTTCTTAAAATCAAATGAATCCTTACAAAAGAGAATTGAAACAAGTGGCTCATTATGTACAGTCATTTTTTAATGCTCATAGCAGCATTAATCTTTTATACCATAATGCTGAACATACTAAAGACGTCGTGACGGCAGCTGAACAAATCGCTGATTATTACCAACTCAATGATAGAGAGTATTTTATCCTGATGACGGCTGCATGGTTTCATGACGTCGGGCATTATATTGAGAATGATACGATGGAACATGAAGAAAGGGGTGTTGAATTGGCGAATACTTATCTTGAAGAAAAAGGCATTGGCTCAGGTGTTATTACTAATGTTGCCAATGCCATTTTGGCGACTAAATTGCCTCAAAATCCTCAAACATTAGTAGAGCAAATTCTCTGCGATGCGGATGTATTTCATTTGGGTACGGATACTTTTAATGAAAAAAATAAGCTATTGCGCAAAGAAACGGAGGCTGTTAAAAACGTTAAAATCAGCAAAGAGGTTTGGCGCGAAGAGACTATTCGGTTTTTTGAAGCCCATCAATACCATACAGATTATTGCCGAATCCATTTGAATGTCAGAAAGGCGGACAATTTGGAAAGGCTGAAAAATAAAGCTGAAAAAGTCAACCATATCCACAATAATGTAACTGAAAGTCTTGAAGAGATTGATATTAATGCCGATAGCGACAATAATAATGCTTCAAGCACCCCCTCAGCAAAAACCACATTTTCACATGAAAATATCATCCAAAAGAGTAAAAAAGAGCTTAAAGAGGAAAAGAAAAACAGCAATAAACCAGAACGTGGCGTCGATACGGTCTTTAGAATTGCCTCCAGCAACAATCAAAAATTGAGCGCTCAGGCGGATAATAAAGCGCATATCATGATTACGGTGAACTCCATCATCATTTCAGTCTTGTTGAGTGTGTTGCTCAGAAATATTCATGAACACGCCAATTTGATGATTCCAACTATTATATTACTGCTTATAAATGTCACGACCATTATATTCTCCGTTTTAGCCACCAGACCAACAGTCACAAAAGGGACTTTTGAGATGAGTGAAATTGATACTCAAAAAGTCAATCTGCTTTTTTTTGGCAATTTTTACAACATGAGCTTAGATGCTTACACGGTGGGGATGTTGAAGATGATAGACAATCGTGATTTCTTATATGGCAGTTTGATTCATGATGTTTATGCTCAAGGGCTTGTTTTAGGTAAAAAATACCATCGGCTGCGTCAATCCTACAATATTTTTATGTATGGATTGGTTATCGCTATCATCGCTTTCGTTATTGCTTTAGTGGCTTTTCCATCGTAAATAAATAATCATTTAATATGCAAAAAAACATGTTTCTATTGCTCATCTTATCGCTTGTTTTTAACCTTGCTTGCAATAAAACTGAGGTAGAGAAAAACCCGAAGGATTATAATTTATCCAAACCTGAAACCTTTGTTTTGCCTCAGGCCCTCAAGGAAATATCAGGCATCGCTTTTCAAAATGGCAATGCCGATACTATTTATGCAGAACAAGATGAAGAAGGTAAACTATTTTATGGTCAGTGGGGTGATAAACAAATAAAGCAAGCCCAATTTGGACCGCCCGGCGATTATGAGGATTTAGCAATTAGCAACGGCTATGCTATTTTATTAAGAAGTGATGGTGTTTTATTGACAATGCCTTTGAATGAAGTTAAAAACGGTAATCAATCTTATGTAAAAACCCTCAACGGCTTATTGCCTCAAGGGGAATATGAAGGTTTGGCAGCAGATGAAATCAATAATCAATTGTATGTGCTGTGTAAGAAATGCCTTGATATTAATACCAGCACCACTGCCAAAGGCTATATTTTCCAAATGACCCCCTCAGTAGAAATGAGAAATATGGGCAGTTTTACCATTGATGTCAACACCATAACGGCTCTTTCAGGTGTACAAAATATAAAATTCCACCCATCGGCTTTGGCAAAAAATAAAAGTAGAAATGAATGGTATATTCTATCGTCGGTCAATAAAATGCTCGTGATTACAGATGCTGCATGGAAAGTAAAAGAGGTGTATAAATTGAACCCCTCAGTATTTTCGCAGCCCGAAGGCATTGCTTTTGACAGCGATAATAATTTGTATATTTCTAATGAGCGCGGCGATGCGACGAATGGAACGATATTGAGATTTAAGTATCTGAAGAAATAGCGTTTTTTAATTTATCCTTGAAAATCTATCCATGAATAGATAGATTTTCAAGGATAAAAACTTTTTCCAATGAAAACAATACTATACCTCCTCATTTTAATTAGCTTTCACCTACTGAAAGCGCAGGATAGTATTAACCACCGCGTCATATTTATTGGCGATGCAGGAGAAATCAACAGCGTACAACAAA
>JAYTON010000586.1:0-11644 GCA_043747725.1 Saprospiraceae bacterium | reverse complement strand
AAAAGACACTTTTTAGTTAAGATTGTCATTTTAATATTTACCTTTGCGCTTCAATTTGAAAATGCTTATAATACATTTTTAATATTAAAAAAAATGTGTTTAGCTAAATAATATTTTTCATTCATTAAAAGATAGCACATATGCCTTGTGGAAAAAAACGGAAGCGTCATAAAATAGCGACGCACAAGCGTAAAAAGAGATTGCGTAAGAATCGTCACAAGAAGAAGAAGTAATCTGATTTTCTAACCCTGATGAGCTTTTGCAACTATTGAAAGCAATGCTTTGAGGTCGGGGTGTTTTTTACTGAAAGTCAGAGTTGATTTGTGACAAAATCAAAAGAAATTCAAAGGAATGTCGGAAGAAAAGCGTCTTTCGGCGTTCCTTTCAGTATTAGGGGTCTGTTATATTTCGGCTTGTTCCCTCTTTTTTTCAACCTCAAAGCCTAAAGATATTCCGGGAACTTGTCTGAAATGGTAACATCAAAATTTAGATTTGACTCGTTTCTAACCCAAACGCCCTTTTAAAGTTTACCTTGTTCCATCCCATGATTTTAGTCAAATCTTTATTTGAAGCCCTTACTTTTCAGAATTATTAAAAGTTTTTTTTAAGTAAAACCCACTTAATGTATAGAAAAAGCATTTTAATATTCTGACTTCTAACTCTGAACTCAACAATTAAAAACCTCCCCTCTGGCAAGCTCTCTTTGCCCTTGCAATGCCTATTAGTCAAACCAGTAAAATTGTGGAAAAAGAACTTATTATCCACTCTACGCCTACTGAGGTTGAAATCGCACTTCTCGAAGACGGAAAATTAGTTGAACTGCATCACGAAGAAATTAGCAATGATTTTGCCGTTGGCGATATTTTTATCGGCAAAATCAGGAAATTGATGCCCGGGTTGAACGCTGCATTCGTGGACATTGGTCACAAGAAAGATGCTTTTTTGCATTATACTGACATGGGACCAAAACTCAAAAATGTCCTCAAATACACCGACGGCGTTCTATCCAATGGCTACAATACAGCTAATCTCGACAATTTTAGAATCGAACCGGATATTAACAAAAACGGTAAAGTGGACCAAGTGCTGGCAAAACGCCAACATATTTTGGTGCAGATTCTGAAAGAACCCATCGGGACGAAAGGACCAAGGCTGAGTTGTGAAATCACCATACCAGGTCGGTTTCTCGTGCTGACGCCTTTCACGGATGTAATAGCAGTATCGAAAAAAATTTCCAGTTCTGAAGAGCGAAAAAGGCTTCAAAACATAGCGGAGAGTATCAAACCTAAGAATTTTGGCGTCATCGTGCGTACCGCTGCCGAAGGTAAAAAGACGGCTGAATTGCACGAAGAAATGTTGCAAATGATCTCCAAATGGGAGAAAATCTTCTTGCAACTTAAGCAGGCTACGCCACCTACCAAGCTCCTTAGCGAGCTTGATAAAACAACCAGCATATTGCGCGATTTGCTGAACGATACGTTCACTCGCGTCATTGCTGATGATAAAGACACTTACGAAGGTGTTAAAAATTTTCTCGCAGGTTTTGCACCTGACCAAATAAAAATTGTTCAGCAATACAAAGGTGCGAAGCATATTTTTGACCATCATGGCGTACATCGTCAGATAAAAGCCTCATTTGGGAAGGCGGCGACGATGCCGAGCGGTGCTTATCTCATCATTGAGCATACCGAAGCCATGCACGTGGTGGATGTCAACAGCGGTCATAAAGTCGGTTCGCAATCCAGCGATGATGCTATTTTAGCAGTCAATATGGAAGCGGCAGAGGAAATCGCCCGGCAGTTGCGTTTGCGCGATTTAGGTGGTATTATTATCGTGGATTTCATTGACATGAAAGATCCTGAACATAAGAAAGAACTTCAAAATGTGATGAAGAACTTTATGGTCAAGGATCGGGCTCAGCACACCATACTACCCCTCAGCAAGTTCGGCTTAATGCAGATTACACGCCAACGCGTGCGACCTGAATTAAAAATTAATACAGCTGAAATTTGCCCATCTTGTAATGGGTCGGGCAAAGTACAACCAACAGTATTGCTCACAGATGATATTGATAGAGATCTTGATTTTATCTTGGTATCACGCCCAAAGGGTAAATTATTCCTTCATGTACATCCGTTTGTAGAAGCATATTTGAAAAAAGGCTTCTTTAATAAAGTTTGGAAGTGGTATTTCAAATATCAAAGATGGATTACCATGGTACCAGAACCTGAATATCCGCTCACCATGTTTAAATTTTTCGATGACCATGAAGATGAGATTCGATTAGGATAAAAAAATCAAAAGCCCGTAAGGAATGTTCCTTGCGGGCTTTGTTATTTTAGATGATAAATTTTTAGATATTAGATTTTAGACATCAGATGTTGTCTAAAATCTAATATCTAAAAATCTAATGTCTAATTTCCATTTGGCATATTCCAATTTTTTCTTTAGTTTTGTCATATCAAAATATTATAAAATGAAAGGAATCAAAGATATTGTAGAGCGTTCCATTTTTGGTGTGTGTAGTTATTTAGGAGAAAAAATGAATATCGCCTCGTCGCGCGTGCGTTTGTACTTTATTTATGCCTCGTTCGTCACGCTCGGCTCGCCCGCTATTTTCTATCTTATCCTCGCTTTTTGGGTCAATATCCGCCGCTATATCAAACGACATAGAGATGCTCTTTGGGGATGACCCCCCTCAGTATAAAAGCCCATCGGCGTCCTTTTGGGAAAGCTAAAAATTATTAGCTGTTCAAGTATTTATTAGGAATGTTGTTTGGAAAATAATCAATGCCATATTGTGCTTTTAACAGCAAATTAACCACTTCATAAATCCGTTGTTCCGTCCTTTGGAATTGTCGAAGAAGCCCCATCATGGTATAGCTAATGGGATTGACGGAAAGAACAAATGTTTGCCATTCGTAACCTTTGTCCCAAACAAGTCCTCAAACCGTTAATGTCAAATCAGCTTTTTGAGCCATTAAAAACTTCATCATATTTATACTCTTGTTGGCATCTTGATTGACTGTATGGAAAATTGTCGTGTGCCCTCCAAAACCATGCTCATCAAGTCTTGCTTTTGAATTAATGTCTGCACCGTGTTTCACAAGTATTTCAGCACAAGCCAAATGGTTATACTCTGCACAAATATGTCAAAGAGACACTTCGTAAAGAGGTGTAAAGGTGCAGTCCAATATATATCTTTTTGTCAAGGTAGTTTTATCTGCAGTCAATTGTGCCTCAAGTAAGGTTGCATTATCCAACAAAACGGAAAGCAATATTTTGTCTTCAAAGTCCAATCCATAGTCCACAAAAGTTTTAATACACGCTTTGAACAAGGAACCTCGCGCATACATATTGATTAATTCATAGACAAGAGGTCGCTCGTTGACTGTATCATTTGGATGAACACCATTTTCAAAGTACTCTTTTATCACTTCAACAGAATGCAGTTCAAAATCTGTTATTATTTTTTGCAAATAGTCCATTTACTAATAGTACTTGGTGGTGGATGAAAATATCACATAATTCTGTTGGCAACATTTAATTCAAAGTTATCGTAACCTCTGACTTTCAAAGAGTTCAAAAAAGTGTGTCAAACTGCCGAGAGGCTCTCGTATTTCGAAATGACATATCAAATTATTCAACTTATAAAGGGCAAAATTCAAATTTCTCACCATCGAAAAGTCCTTTATCACTGAGTTTTAAACGAGGAATCACCAGCAACGCCATAAAGGAAAGCGACATATAAGGCGACCTTAAAGTACTACCCATGTTGCGCGACATATTGACCAAGCGCGTATATTTTTCAGCCACCATTTCACAAGGTTCAGGGCTCATCAAACCCGCTATCGGCAATGCCAATACCTCTTCTTTTTCACCCTCCACTGCCGATAAGCCGCCTTGATGTTCGATAAGCAGATTGACCGCTCGACATATTGACGCATCGTCAACACCGACTGCAATAATATTATGAGAATCATGCGCCACGGAGGAAGCAATAGCACCTCGTTTCAAGCCAAAATTTTTAATAAATGCGACTGCCACAGGCGCATCAAAATAGCGATTGACGACCACTATTTTTAAAATATCATCAGCAAGATTTGAAACAGCGTTGCCGTTCTCAATCAACACGTTACCTAATATTTTATTTGTAATCAATTGACCGTCAAGCACTTCTATCACATGGATGTTCTCATTTTTTAAAATAATATTAAAATCAGATGGCATTTTTAATGAAATATTGAAATTATTGACAATGCCCTCTGGTTCAGTTTGGATAAAACTTTGACCATTTTCAGCGACCGTTTCGCCATTGATAACTGTTTTTAAAATATTGAAATTTTCAAGAGAATCAATCATAATAAAATCCGCTGCATCACCTTCTCTCAACGTTCCGACATCTAATTTATAATGCTCAACAGGATTGATACACGCCATTTGCAACACTTTAAAAAGGTCATTTCCTTTCGATAATGCCCGTTTTACAAGCAAATTGATATGCCCCACAAGCAAGTCGTCGGGGTGTTTATCGTCGGAACAGAACATCATTTTTTCATAAAATTCAGCTATCAATGGCTCTAAAGTATCAAAATTTTTAGCCGCACTGCCTTCTCTGATGATGACTTTCATGCCGTTTTGCAATTTAAATCGCGCCTCTTCAAGCATATAACATTCATGGTCGGTGCTGATGCCTTTCGACATATATTTCAAGGCTTGTTCACCCATCAAGCCGGGCGCGTGACCATCAATTGGCTTGCCATGTTTTTGAGCGACTTCTAATATGGCTGATACTGAGGGGTCGTCGAAAATGACGCCGGGCCAATTCATCATTTCAGCCAAATATTTTACCTCCTTGAGCGCAAGTAGCTCATCAATATCGGCAGCGGTAATGGATGCTCCTGCGGTTTCAAAAGTAGTAGCGGGTACACATGAGGGCGCACCGAAATTGAATTTCAAAGGCACTTTTCGACCATTTTCTATCATATAATACACCCCACTTTTACCCAAAACATTCGCAATTTCGTGGGGGTCGCTTACGGTCGCCACCGTTCCATGAAGCACTGCCGTTTTGGCAAATTCCGTCGGCACGAGCATAGAGCTTTCGATATGCACATGGGCATCAATGAAGCCGGGCAAAATATAATTTTGCAACGGCTTATCTATTTTTTCAATCTGCTTAATTTTACCATTTTCAACCGTGATGCGCGCAGGAAAAATAGTTTTATGTCGTATATCAATGAGGTTACTTTCGATGGTCATTTTTTTAAATCAATTTTTAAATTATCAAAGGTGATTTTTATACGTTAAAATATTAATTTTGGAAACCATTAAGGGATTTATAAAAACTATAATTTCATGAAACAAACAAAATCTATCATATCTTTTATTTTGATTTCAAATATCCTCTTTTTTTTATCTATTTCATTCAATAAAATTGAAACTAATGAAAATTTAGATAAAAATTGTGAGGAAAGCGATGATATGCAGCCCTCCGATTGGCTCTATGCGCAACGTGTTTTCCCTTATGATAAAATCAATCGCGAAGCCTACATGGAGGCAATGCACCAAGCACAAAGTATTCAAAATCAACCACTTACGCTGAGGAATAATGCTCAATGGATTTTAGCCGGACCCACCAACGCAGGCGGGCGCATCAGCTCTTTGGCAGCTCACCCCTCCGATGCTCAGACGATTTATATCGGTGCAGCAGCCGGTGGTGTTTTCAAAACCACTGACGGTGGTGGCTCATGGACACCCATTTTTGACGCTAATAGTAGCCTTTCCATTGGCGATATTGCCATTGCACCGACGAATAAAGACATTCTTTACGTAGGCACAGGCGAAGCAAATGGTGGTGGCGGCTCTATTAATTTCGACGGTTTGGGTGTTTTTAAAAGTACAAATGGTGGAATAAATTGGCAAAATATAGGCTTGGAAAATGTCGGCAGCATCGGTAAAGTGGCTATTGATCCTCAAAATTCGAATCGAGTTTTCGTAGCCGCAATGGGTACTTTATACGATAAAAACCCCAATCGAGGTATTTATCGCACCACCGACGGTGGTGGCTCTTGGCAAAAAGTGCTGTACGTGAGTGACTCGACTGGTTGCGTTGATGTGGCTATCAATCCTCAAAGTCCGAATATTCTGCTCGCTACCATGTGGGAACGCATTCGTCGTCCGAATTATAGGGATTATGGCGGCTCTACTTGCGGCGTGTATCGCTCGCTCGATGACGGTGATACTTGGGAAAAAATGACTAATGGGCTGCCGACTACCAATATCGGTAGAATGGGTGTCGCCATTTCGCCGGCAGACCCCTCAGTATCTTACACTATTATTGCTGATGAAATTGGATTTTTCAAAGGCATTTATAAATCAACTGACAATGGGAGTTCTTGGACAAAATTAGACTCAAACAATAATCTTTCGTTTATGTATTCCTCATTCGGTTGGTGGTTTGGTAAAATTATAGCCGATCCAGTTGATGTCAACACCGTTTATGCGCTTGGTGTGGACATTAATAAAACGAGCGATGGCGGACAAACTTGGCGCACCGTTTCAAGCGGCATCCACGTTGATCAACATGCTTTGTGGATCAATCCGAACAATTCTAATCAAGTTTATGCTGGCAATGATGGCGGTTTTTATACTTCTGACAATGCCACAAGCTCTTGGGTTTACAAAAATAATCTGCCGATAACGCAATTTTATACAAGCGAAATTGATGAAAAAAATCCTCAACGTTTGTATGGTGGCACGCAGGACAACGGCACTTGGCGCGCGCTGACGGGCGGTGTCAACGACTGGCAGCAAATTTATGGAGCGGATGGTTTTGTCTGTTTGGTTGACCCGTTGGATAATAATTTTATTTATTCGTCTTATCAAAATGGGAATTTATTGCGCTCCGTAGATGGTGGGAGATATTTTGACTTCGGCGTAGCGGGGGTGAGTCCTTCCGACCGTAAAAATTGGAAAACACCTATTATTTTAGCACCGGACAACCCTTCTACGCTATATTATGGCTCGAATCGACTGTATCGCTCTACCGATCGCGCGGCAACTTGGAGGGTCATCAGCCCTAATTTGACCAATGGGGCGGGCGGTGGCAACCTCACTTTTGGTACCCTTACAGCCATTGCCGTTTCGCCTAAAAATACGCAAATTATTTACACAGGTGCCGACGATGGCAACGTTTGGGTCACTTCCGATGGCGGTACAAATTGGTCGAAAATCACTAACGGCTTGCCCAATCGATGGGTGACGAGCATTGCGGCAGATCCGTTTGATGAAAACACGGCATATATCACTTTTTCAGGCTATAAATGGTGGGATTATCAACCGCACGTCATGAAAACCACCAATAAAGGTAGCACTTGGACGGATATTTCAAGCAATTTGCCTCAAGCACCTGTCAATGATTTCGTAGCTGACCCACAGGTTGCTTCGTCCCTCGCAATGACAGCAGATGTTTTTTATGTGGCTACCGACTTTGGCGTTTATGCTACTTACAATGGTGGGGCGAGCTGGGCGGCTTTAGGAACTGGTTTGCCTTTGGTTTCTGTCATGGATTTGACCTTGCACAATGGCTCTCGTACGCTTGCTGCGGCTACGCATGGTCGCTCGATGTATCGCATTAATTTGCCGACTGCTGCCCCCAATCTTTCCATCGGCGGCTCTATTCGGCGAGAGTTGGGAGACACTGTGGCAGCGCAGATTTTTTTATATAAAAATGCTTTATTTCAAGCCCTCAATAGCAGTTTGTTTAATTTTAATAATCTGCCTAATTTCCAAAATTATGAGGTCAAACCTTACCGAAATGATAAGCCTTTGCAGGGCGTGACGACGTTCGATATCGCCCTCATCAGCCGCCATATTTTGGGCATCGAACCCCTCAGTACACCTTATAAAATCATCGCTGCCGATGCCAATCATGATAACGAAGTGGATGCCACTGATATGTTGCTTTTACGTAAATTGATATTGCGCCAAATTGATACGTTGCCCAATAATACAGCGTGGCGTTTTGTGCCTAAAAATTATGTTTTCAGCAATCCTCAAAACCCATTTTCACCCATTTTTTATGAATCAATATTGTTCAATAATTTGAATGAAAATATAGCGAATGCTGATTTTTATGCTATCAAAATAGGCGATGTGAATAACTCGGCTAATTTGTCTATTCAAGGCGAAATTAAAGAGAGAAATGATGATAAAATCTTGATAATCAATATTTTAGATAAAATTTTAGAAAAAGATAAGGCTTATAAAATTCCGTTGGCGTTTAATAATTTAAAACAAATTGTTGCTTTTCAATTGGCATTCAATTGGGATAAAAATGCAGTCGAAAATATACAAATTCAAGCAGGCGATTTGCCCTCTTTTAATGCTTCAAATTATGCTATTTTTAAAGAAAAAAATGTGGTTGCTATAGCTTGGAATGGTGATAATTTAGTTGAAAATGATCAAGAAAAAATCATTCTCAATTTAGTTATTCAACCTAAAAAAATGATGAAATTGAGTGAAATTTTGACTCAAAATGATGCTCATACTGAGGGGGTGTCTTACGCTGAAAATGGGGAGGCTTTTCCTTTGAAATTGAATTTTATTTCTCCTAAAAAAGAAGATTTTACTCTCTATCAAAACTATCCCAATCCCTTCGGTTTTGAAACAAAAATTCCGTTTGATTTGCCTAAAAATGGCGCTGTACATCTCACCATTTCCGACCTTTCGGGAAGGGTTTTGGAAGATTTTACACGCTCTTTTTTAAAGGGTTTTAACGAAATTATTTATCAACCAAAAGAAAATAATCGAGCAACAGGTATTTTAATTTATCGTTTAGAAACAGCTCAAGGGGTCAAAACGCAAATGATGTTTTTTGAAAAATGATTGCCATATTACGTATGTAAATTCTCAAGTTTTTGAAATCTATTTTCACCCATTTAGATAAAAATTATCAACAATTAGTTATTTTTACAGCCAAATCAAGCAACAAAATAGCAGACGCACTCATTTCTAATAACTATTCAAGTTTTAAATCAATCAAATTCATGAATTACAAACAAGATTTCGTTTACGTTCAAGGCACTGAGCCACATCGTATGCGCACAAAAGAAATCATCACTGCACATCCAGAAGTCAAACAACTGATTAGTAAAAATCCAGCGACATTTGGTTGGATTGCGCTGTGTGTATTTTTTCAAATCGGCGTAGCTTACTTGCTTCGCGACCAAAGCTGGTGGGTGATTGCCGCTGCTGCTTGGTTGGTGGGTGCATTTCCAACGCATACATTGTTCGTTTGCATTCACGAAGCGGCGCATAATCTGATTTTCAAAACGCCCCGTTTCAATATATTTGCTGGCATTTTTGCCAATCTGCCTTCTGTTCTGCCTTCGGCGATTTCATTCAAAAATTATCATATCAAGCACCATGCTTTTCAAGGCGTACATGAGTTGGACGCTGATTTGCCAAGCGAATGGGAAGCTAAACTCATCAATAATTATTCTCTCGGGAAAGCCTTGTGGATGCTCTTTTTTCCTGTTTTTCAAGCCGTTCGGACAATTCGTTGTAGCGAATTGGCTGTTTTTGACCGTTGGGTGGTATTGAATTTAGTGGTTCAAATGACGTTCAATGTGGCGGTTATTTACTTTTGGGGATGGGCAGCATTTGCATATTTGACGTTGAGCTTTTTCTTTTCAGTTGGCTTGCATCCGCTGGGTGCGCGTTGGATTCAAGAGCATTATTTGGTTTTAGATCAGAGCCAAGAGACCTATAGTTATTATGGTCGCTTGAATGGTGTGAATATGAACGTCGGTTTTCACAACGAACACCACGATATGCCGTCTATTCCCTGGAATAATTTGCCGAAATTGAAGAAAGCAGCCCCTGAGTTTTATGATGATTTACTGCATCATACCTCTTATACAAAGCTATTTTTTACCTTTCTTTTTAGTCAAGAAGTGGGGCTTTTTTCTCGTATTTTGAGAAAAGAACGAGGCATTGTGAAGATGGATGATAACTCTACACCAGATGTTCATATCATCAATAATGAAACATCTACTGAAAAACGGGCTAAAGAAATGGCGATGGATAATTGAAAATATTGTAAAAACGATTGATTAACTTATTGATAATCAATCGTTTATAAATTACTTAAAATACTGAGGGAGTTGATTCATTGCGAAATCAACCCCCTCAGTATTTTAAGTAATTTCAATTCCTTTTCACCTTTCCAATTCCACTCACACTTTTTCTCAAAAATTTAGGCTCGCCTTTGTAGCGAATACTACCCATACCCGATACTGCCGCATCCAAATCATTTTGCACATTGCAAGAGAGTTTGCCCAAGCCGCTGATATTGCAATGAGCGTTTTGAATTACTAAATCGAGCACATCAATATTGCCTGTGCCGCTCAAATCTATGCTCGCCTGAGTCGCCTTGCCGCTGATGTCTATATTGCCTACACCACTGAGTTCGAGGGTCAATTGTTCCATTTCAATGTCTCTAAAATGCAAATTATTAGCACCACTCATCAAAATTGAGAGATTTTTGCCTTTTAATGTGTTTTCAGTTTGGATTTTACCAGCCCCTGATAAGCGGATATTTTCAAACGAAGGGGCTGAAATATGGATAGTCAATTTTTCCATATTGTCCCAAATATCGCAATCTCTATCCAATCGGATTTTCAGGACGCCGTTCACGACTTCAGTTTCCAAAAGTTTAATCAATTTGCTGCGTCCTTCGGCTACAAAACTGAATGAATCAGCTTGGGTGAGGAAAATATCCGCCGCCAGACTGGCATGAATAGCCGTAAAATCCTTCACGGCTCGTCTATCTACAAGGTCAGTGGGTTTCCTATTTTGAGCAAACCCGAGATTGAGAAATATCAAAATCACTGAAAGAATATGCAATAATGTCTTCATGACGTCTTTATTTTTTAATTTTATGAAAATGATAACCTTAAAATAAAGACACTTTGGAAACATAATACCCCTATTGAAGGCGTTGGATTTTGAATAATTTACCTAATTTTGGGCTCATTTTTAAATATCAATGATGAAAAAAATAACAGTCATTTCAAAAATTCTATTTCTCTCATTGGCTTTTTCATTGAGCAATTGCCATGAATCAACGGCACAGCAAGCGGCTCAAGCGACAGCGGTGCTGGCACCCGATGATTTTGAAGCCAAAGCTTTGAAAGCAGGTGTGCAGCTCATAGATGTGCGGACGCCCGATGAATACAAAGCAGGGCATATCTCTAATGCCAAAAACATCAATTTTTATGCGGCGGATTTTAAAGATGAAATGGGAAAATTAGATAAATCTAAGGCGATTGCTGTTTATTGTGGGGTAGGAGGTAGAAGCGGCAAGGCTTCGACGATACTAACTCAGTTGGGTTTCAAAACAATTTATGATTTGCAGGGCGGCATGACCGCATGGAAAGCTAAAGGGAAAAAAGTGAGTACTGAATAAAGAAAACAAAGAGCGGAAAATGTGCAGTAGGTACAAAATATTGCCTAATATCTACGGTCTAATTTTCTATTATCTAAAAAATAAGCCATTAGCGGCACTTGCTACTAACGGCTTATTTTGTACAATTAATTAGAAGAATTTTCAAGATAAGTCAGTAATTTTTGTAAACCA
>JAYTON010000585.1:0-3920 GCA_043747725.1 Saprospiraceae bacterium | reverse complement strand
TAAAAATAAAAAGCTGTTTTATGAGTATGATAAAAAATTAAGACCCCTCAGTCAAAAGCGTATTATTTTGAAATATTTAGATGGTAAAATACTTAAAACCAAGCCTATTAACGCCTATTTTACGCATCATGGACCTATTATGGCGAAAAGAGAAGGCAAATGGGTGAGTTTGAAATCCTATAATCGCTCAATGACCAGCTTGATTCAAAGTTGGAAACGCACCAAAACGACAGGGTTTGAAGACTATAAAAAAGTGATGGATTTGAAAGGTAACACTTCAAATAACACCGTTTTTGCCGACGATAAAGGCAATATTGCTTATTGGCATGGCAATTTTGTCCCCATCAGAGATAAAAAATGGAATTGGGCAAAGCTCATGGATGGCTCGACTTCCGCCACCGAATGGAAGGGACTCCATACCACTGATGAAACTGTGCATTCATACAATCCGATAAATGGTTGGTTACAAAACTGTAACTCTACCCCATTCACAGTGGCGGGTGAAAACAGTCCCAAAAAGAGCAATTATCCACCGTATATGGCGCCCGATGGAGAAAATTTTAGAGGCGTGAATGCCGTAAAAGTCTTGAGCAAAGGTGAAAATTATACGATTGACAAAGTCATTGCTTCGGGATATGATAATTATTTGGCAGCTTTTGAGGTCTTAATTCCTGCTTTAGTGGCTTCTTATGAAAAAAATATTTCACCCAATGATTCCCTTTACGCCGCTTTAGCTGAACCGATTTTGGTCTTAAAAAAATGGGATTTTAGAGTGACTGAAAACTCAGTGGCAACGACTTTAGCGATAGAATGGGCGCAAAAACTTAGCCCTGCTATACAAAGACTCTATATTGATGAAGGCGAAATGGATCAAGTAGAAAGCACTAAACAGTTTGCTGCTACTGCTAAAGCCGACCAATTATTGCCTGCTTTATCAATGGTTGTCCAAGAATTGAATAAAAAATTCGGCAAATGGCAAGTTGCCTGGGGTGAAATCAACCGTTTTCAACGCATATCCGGCGATTTGCAACTGAAATATGATGACAATCAGCTCAGTTCGCCCGTTGGTTATGCCTCTGCATTGTGGGGTTGTTTGCCCTCTTACAACAGCCGCTATTATCAAGGCACTCAGAAAAGGTATGGCGTAGGCGGCAATAGTTTTGTTTGTGCTGTTGAGTTTATCAAAAAGGATGCGAATGGCGTTTCTAAAATTAAAGCCAAATCCCTATTGGCAGGTGGTGAAAGTGGCGACCTTGCATCCAAACATTTTAATGATCAATTAGAAATGTACACCAAAGGACAATTCAAAGATGTTCTATTTTATAAGGAAGATGTCTTGAAAAATATGGAGAGGACTTATCATCCGGGAGAGTAATATTTAATGGTAAATACCAATTTGACATAAAATTAGTATCAATTTGATACCAAATCAGCATCTTTTTTATACCACAAATTAAACGAATTGACGAATGCTTACTAATCCAAATGTCGACTGTCAACACATAGATTAGCAAATATTCGTTTAATTCGTGGCTTAATACACGCAGCCATACCGCTACCCTACCCCTCAGTATTTCAACATAAAATTAGTATCAATTTGATACCAAAAAAGCACAAAACATAAATTTGGTATCAAAACGATACCAAACAAGTATTTTTTGGGTAGAAAAACGGTATAAGAGCTTTGTTAAGTCCATTCCTTATTTTACCTTCGCGGAGTATTAAAACAGGTAAAAACAATTGTATGAAAATAGCCATTGCGAACCTCAAAGGGGGGGTCGGAAAAACAACAATAGCCACTAATTTAGCCGCCGCTTTGACCCAGCGCGGTAAAAAAGTATGCATTGTCGATACAGACCTCAATCAACATTCTTCGATGGAATGGGCATCAAATCGGGGAGAGAACCGAACGCATATTTCCGTTTTTGGCATCATGGGCGGGCAATTGAGCGCAGAAATCAAGCAACTGAATGATCAATATGAGCATGTGATTCTCGACGGCACACCCCATGTTTCCGAACTTGCCAAACGTACAATGATAGTTGCCGACATTGTTGTCATCCCAATTTCGCCCAGTATTTACGATTTTAGGGCATTTGAGGCATTTATCGAGCATTTGAATGACGTTAATCAGAACCGACAAGATTATGGCTTAACGCGCGCCGTACCGCTTGTGGTGATGAACAGGATGAACGAACGGTCTAAAATTGGTCATCAAATCCTCGAAGCTGTAAAACATTATGACATTCAAATTTTGAACACGCGCTTAGTCAGCCGCACTGCTTATGCCGACACAGCTACCGACGGTATCGGGGTAGTGGAAGGCAAAGACGCCAAAGCCAAAGAAGAATTTAACCGCTTCACTGATGAAATCGAAAAAATTATCTCACAATCCACCATCCCTAACGCAGCATGAGTAAAAATCCAATATTGCCAAAAAAGAAAAAAGTAGAGCCCGAAAATATCGAGGATATGATTATCCGAAAAATGGAGAACACAGCACCCATCATGGTGGAAGCAGAAGTGGAAGACGATGATTCGCCGGGCAATCCGCAGCGTGTGAACTTCATGATGCCCCGTTACCTCTACGACATTATGAAAGATAAAGTCAAGCGCAAGGGCGATAAAATGAGCAACTATCTCATCGGATTGGTGCGCAAAGATGTGGGTGATACCGATTAGGTATAATATTTATGTTGTTTTGATATAAAATTTATATCAAAACAACATAAAATTGAATTTCAGCAGAAAAACTTAAAATTTTTACGCAAATCACTCGAATACAAAATTTGAAAGTAACTAAACTAATAAAAGAGAATTAATAAAGAACAGGACAACAACAGATGCGATAGTGCTTGTTTTGTTGTTTAATTTTTCTTTAATTTTTTATTTGTTTAAGACCTTCATAACTAATTGATTTTCAATTGTTTAAACACCCTAATGGTTACCTTTTCATACCATATCCATTACTATTCCATACCTTACTGTTACCTTTTCATACCTAATTATTACTAAATCATACCTTTGTAGTTACCTTTCCATACCTTACTGTTACTCAATTGTTTGCTGAGTTACAGTACAAATTTTTTCCCAATAAATAGTCTTTAAATGCTTGTTTTTATGTGGTTTTGCTTCATTTCTATAAGAAAAACCTTAATAAAATGCTATTTATACTGAGGGGGTATAATTTAGTAATTGTTACTAAATCATACCTGTTTTGAAGAAATAGAAAACTATCCTATATTTTAAGATATTCAATTGTTACCAAATCATACCTCTCTGTTTTAACGGTTACTACAAAATACCTAACGGTTACTACAAAATACTCGCTGTAACTTTTGTAAGTCGGTGTATTTTATCATATTTGCAAGGTAAAACGGTAAAACTATACGATAACCGACAATCATCAGTCCTAAACTTATGAAAATCAATAGAAGTAAAGACGACGGTCAAAAGAAGTTAGTTGTTACCTCCAACGACCTGATTCATGCGAAATATAGCTTTTCGCTGTGGCAAAAGCGCGTATTTGTGTACATGGTGAGTCAAATCAACATCAATGATACGGATTTTGAAATTCAGAAAATGTATGTCAAAGAGTTGATGGATTTTTTCAAGGTCAAAAACAAGGACGACTACAACGTGATTCAACGCCTACCCGAGCAACTCTACGAAATGAGTATGAAAATGCCTTACTCGACTGAAAAAGGGCATAAACGGTGGCGTGAAATCCGCATTCTATCGCAATACACACGCCCTGAAGATAAAGAGGAGGACAATGCCTACGTGGAAATGAAGTTCAACGACGATCTCAAACCGCATCTTTTGGAGCTTAAAAGGCTGTTCAATCAGTACGATATTCGGAATATTATTCATTTGAGGAGTGTTTACTCCTTCAAAATGTATGAATTAATAAAGTCCAG
>JAYTON010000584.1:0-2378 GCA_043747725.1 Saprospiraceae bacterium | reverse complement strand
CTGCTGTGAATTTGTCTAATCCTTCAATATCAATCGTATCGTCTTGACGAACTTTATCGTAATCAGCAACATCTGCAAAAGTTAAAGCTAACATACCTTGCTTTTTCAAGTTCGTTTCATGAATACGAGCAAAAGATTTCACGACAATAGCTTTCACGCCTAAAAAACGTGGCTCCATTGCAGCATGTTCACGACTTGAACCTTCGCCATAATTTTCTTCTCCAAAAACAATTGTGCCGATGCCTGCTTTTTGATAAGCTTTAGCTGAATCAGGAACGCCATGATATTTGCCCGTTACTGAATTCAATACGCTATTGGCTTGGTCGTTGAAATAATTGATAGCACCGATGAGGCAATTGTTGGAAATATTTTCTAAGTGACCTCTAAATTCCAACCAAGGGCCTGCCATTGAAATATGGTCAGTTGTACATTTGCCTTTGGCTTTAATAAGCAATTTCATACCTTTCACTTCAGATGGAGCGATGGGTACAAATGGCTTCAATAATTGCAAACGCTTAGATTTTTTATCAACAGAAATTTTGATTTTAGAGCCACTTTTAGCTGGTTCTAAATAACCAGCATCTTCAACGGCAAAACCTTTTGGCGGCAATTCCACGCCTTTAGGTGGGTCAAGTTTCACTTGTTCGCCCTTATTATTTGTCAAAGTATCTTTCAATGGATTGAAGGTTAAATCACCTGCAATTGCCATAGCCGTTACCATTTCAGGTGATGCAACGAAGGAATGTGTATTGGGATTACCATCAGCTCGCTTTGAAAAATTGCGGTTGAATGAAGTGATTATTGAATTTTTCTCTTGTTTTTCAGCACCATGACGCGCCCATTGACCTATACAAGGACCACAAGCATTCGCTAAAACTACACCGCCGATTTTTTCAAAAGAATCTAACAAACCGTCGCGTTGAACAGTGAAACGGATAAGTTCAGAGCCCGGCGTAATGGTAAATTCAGAACCGGCTTTCAAACCTTTAGCCACTGCTTGTTTGGCTAATGAAGCTGCACGGTCAAGATCTTCATAACTTGAATTAGTACATGAACCAATCAAACCAACTGATAATTTTTGAGGATAACCATTTTTTCTTACAGCCGCAGCAAATTTAGAAATAGGCCAAGCCAAATCTGGCGTGAATGGTCCATTAATATGAGGCTCTAATTTCGACAAATTAATTTCAATGACTTGATCAAAATATTGTTCAGGGTTAGCATAACAATCCGCGTCACCTGTCAATTCACCTTTCACTTTATTGGCTAAACGCGCTACATCTGCCCGACCTGTTGCTTTGAGGTAACGCTCCATAGTTTTGTCGTAACCGAAAGTTGACGTTGTTGCGCCGATTTCAGCACCCATATTGCAAATAGTGCCTTTCCCTGTACACGAAAGCGACTGCGCGCCAGAGCCGAAATATTCAACAATAGCGCCTGTACCGCCTTTCACTGTCAAGATGCCCGCTACTTTCAGAATAACGTCTTTGGCTGACGTCCAGCCCTTCATTTTCCCTATCAACTTTACGCCAATCAATTTTGGCATTTTCAGTTCCCAAGGCAAGCCCACCATGACATCCACCGCATCAGCTCCACCAACACCGACGGCAACCATACCCAAACCGCCTGCATTCACAGTGTGTGAATCTGTACCAATCATCATACCCCCCGGGAAAGCATAATTTTCCAAGACAATTTGGTGAATAATGCCCGCTCCTGGTTTCCAAAAGCCAATACCATATTTGTTAGAAACGTCTCTCAAAAAGGAATAAACTTCTGAGTTTTCAGTTTCAGCGCGCAATAAATCAGCTGCTGCACCTGTTTGAGCTTGAATTAAATGATCGCAATGTACCGTTGAAGGCACAGCCACTTTTTTACGCCCGCAAGTTGTGAACTGCAACAAAGCCATCTGAGCTGTTGCATCTTGCATCGCTACTCTATCAGGTGAAAAAAATACATAATCACCGCCACGTTTAAAGTCTTTAGTCGGTGAGTCGCCGTGTAAGTGGGCGTAAAGGATTTTTTCAGAAAGTGTCATTGGGCGGCCTAATTTTTTGCGGGCCGCTTCTACCTTGTCAGCGTAATCCTTATAAAACGCCTTGACCATTTTAATATCGAAAGCCATAAATTAAAATAATTTAAAAGTCAAAAATAATTTGGTTACAAAAGACAGATGATTTCAAAAAACACATAAAGTTATACCTTTTCTAAAAAATCGGTCAAAAATAAACGTTTTTCCTAAAATATATAGAAATTTCGATATTTTAGATGGAAATACTTAAATTACTATACACTTTTAGAAGGGATAAAAAAGAGAGGCGGCAAAAGGCTGATAAAATATTATGTTTGAGTAGCTAAAAACGAACATACTATGATCA
>JAYTON010000583.1:0-11501 GCA_043747725.1 Saprospiraceae bacterium | reverse complement strand
ACTTACTGCTGAAATATCATTGCCACATTGGTTAAATATATTTAAAATTTCAGTTTGTTTCGCAACACCAATACTTTCCTTTATCCGCCAACTGTTGTTAGGGTCAACTTCAGAAAGGTCTGCTATGACTTTAACAATCTTAAAATTGAGTTCTTCTCGATTAAACGTTTCATATCTAACAACAGCGGATTCATTAAGACGGCTTGTTTCATCTTTTCCAGACAACTCACGCTGTACATCCGCAAGAACGTCAAAAGACGCTGTTGCGGTTAAACCAAAAAGTGGAACAAGGCGTTGGTTGTCTTTTGTTTTACAAAAATTTAAAACATTCGCTCCAAGCCTTAAATAAGATGTTCTAAAATCATGTCCCCACTCCGAAACACAATGCGCTTCATCAATAACACAGTAAGAAAAATAGATTCTATGCTTGTACATTTCTTCTAATTGCATCCGAAAATCCCGCATTTGTAAACGTTCAGGTGAAACAAATGTAAAAAGTGTTTCTCCACTTGACATATTAGCAACATTATCCCGTTTTTCTGTTGATGATAAAGATGAATTGATGTAAGTACAACCATCAATTTTATTCTTCAAAAGATTGTCATATTGGTCTTTCATTAAAGACTTAATGGGATCAATAATCAAAGTAATACCAGGCTGCAAAAGGGCTGCGATTTGATAGGTCAATGATTTGCCGCCACCCGTAGGCAATAGCCCAATAACGCTTTGACCTTTTAAAGCGCGATGAAGAATAGGTAATTGCCCAGTTCTAAAAGATGTCTTTCTGAATATATTTTGTAAAAAATAAGTTAGAAAAGGCTTTGCTTCTTCAATATCATTAAATGTTCCGTCATCCTTTGGGATAGCTAAATCTGCATATTCAATGTGAGATGATGTATAAAACGTCCTTTTACTGTTCTTGTGGTGAGCAGAACGAATGTTTATTTTACATGCCGCAGATATTTTTTCAGTTAAATCTGTAAAACCTGATCTTTGCAACATAGCAATATCAATCACCAAATCATAAGATACTGAGGGGTCTATATTTTTGATATTTTTAGGCTTGTGAAATTGATGAAGTTGTGCTTTTGCAAATTCGGTCGTTGTGAATATATCTAATACGATAGGCGTTAATTTTTTCCCTTTCCCTTCTAAATTAAATAAATTTTTAAACTGTTGCTTCAAATCATCCACTGCCAATGCTGCACAAGGTACATCGCGTTCAAGAATAGCCAAACGAAGTACCCCCTCAGTATCGTAGCACTTTTGAGGGGTTTTTAAGAAAAACTCAAGTAAAACCTTTTGAATTCTTGCAATAGCCAATGGACTTAAAGCCAATTGCAAATCAGTTAGTCGAGCTTCGTCAAAGATTTTATTTTCATAATTTTCTTTTATGATTTGTAAGTACTCATTGTTATTTTGAAGATCTACAAGCGATTTTAAGTATTCTTTATAAGTCTTGAATTTATCAGTTGGCAGTCTATATGTTATCCATTTTTTACTTCCAAAATATGTATCACGCTGCTCATCAAGAGATTTTTGAATTCCTTGAGTATGCTGACGACCATCTATCTCTATAACAATTCCCTGTAAGCTGCCATTAAGATTAGGTAATTCTAACGAAAAGTCTGACGTCTGATATTTAAAATCAGCCGCATCAGTATCAACAGAAGTGATTTTACGTTGCCTTTCTAAAATTTGCCACCAAAACCCTCCAAGCCAATTAGTTAGCATTCCTTGAATGAATTTAGCTTCTTCATCACTACCTAATTTTTCACTATTTTCAAAATCTGTCAATCGAGGTTCCACAAAGTGCAGAGCTTTGTAAAGGCGGTCTTTAAAATCTATTTCTGTAATTTTTAAAGGAAAAGTTATAGCACCAAGGTCATTCTTATGTGGTTCTGTCAAATTAAATGTATTCGCAAAAGTTTCTTCGATGAAAATTGAAGGGCGTGTTGGTAAGCCACGACACAAAATATTATTTAAGACCGAACAATAGGGATCATAATCTTCAATTTTACCCATTTCAGGGAATAGAGACACATCGAATGGTATCAATATATCTAAAAGTGGCTTATATTTTTCTTGGTTAAATGCTTCTAAAAAATAACCTGCTTGAAATTGCTGCATACCTTGAAAACGTTTTTGAATTTAAGGATTAAAGTTTTCTTGATAGTATGCAATGAGTTAGAATTGACAAAGATAGTTATTAATTTATAACATAAAAAAATTAGCTATATATTTTTCCAAGCTACCTTTTTGCGCGCAGACTCTATTCGTATTGGAAAATGTTTACGCACACGTGTGCGAACTCTATTCGCATTGGAAAATGTTAGTCAATCTACCCCCTCAGTACTTCCACTCTTTTTTCTACAAAAATGCTCAACAAGAATAAAATATTGGTGTAGAACATTGGTTTATCCGCATGGAACAATGGTTCATTGGTGTAGAGCAATGGTTCAAACTCATACAACGATGGTTTAAACTCACACAACATTGGTTTAAACTCATACAACATTGGTTCAAACTCACAGAACATTATTTCATTGTTCTACAACAATAACTCATTGTCGTTGAACAATGATTTAATGTTGTTTGAGATTTTTACTGAACTTTTTGACTTTTCACTTTATTTTTCACTATCATCAAAACTCACCCTTGAAAGAAGCAATAAGCCTATAAAAAATAAGAAACCTAACATCAAAACACTGTATCGAATACCAATCATTTGGTCAATCAAACCGAAGGTAAAAGTGCCGATAACCACAGCTAATTTATCTGTTAAATCGTAGAAGCTGTAAAAGGTGGTTGTATCAGTCGTACCTCTGGGAATGAGTTTGGAATATGCGGAACGACTCAAACTCTGAGTGCCGCCCATGACGATGCCCAATAAGACACCCAACGCATAAAATGGTATTTTATCTTTAATAAAAAAAGCTAAAAACGTGATGACAACCCATACGATGAGCATCACTGAAATAGTCCATTTATTGCCTTTAGCATCTGACACTTTTGCGAATACCCACGCCCCGAGTGCTGCCACAATTTGTAAAAGAAGGACTAAAATGATGAGTTCAGTGGTTTCAAAGCCCAATTCTTTACCTGCAAATACGGCGGCGAGGAATATCATGGTCTGCACACCAGCGTCATAGAAAAAGAAAGAGAGTAAAAACCGTTTGGTATTGGCTTGCTTTTTTACAACATTCCATACCTTCTTTAACTCCCCAAAACCACTCAAAACGGCTTTCATACTGAGGGGGGTCTTATTGTCATTAGGCAAACCGAAAAAAGGGATTAATGAAAAGCCTAACCACCAAACGCCAACTGTTATGAAGCTAATTCGCGTAGCGATACCTTTATCGGCAAAACCTATTTTGTCCCAAAAAAGAATACAGACTAAATTGACAATCAAAAGCAATGTGCCGCCGATATAACCTAATGTAAAACCGCGCGCTGAGAGGCTATCAAATTTATCATGTGTAGCAATCAAAGGCATGAATGAATTGTTGAAAACCACCCCACCCGCGTAGCCAATCATAGACACAATATATGCCCAAAACCCGACCTGCCAAGCATCCGGATTATCCATCCAAAACATAGAAATACAAGCTAATGCTCCTAAAACAGTAAAAAATTGCATAAAAGTCTTGCGTTTGCCGCCATAATCGGCAATACCTGACAAAATGGGTTGCGTCAAAGCAATGAACAAATACGAAATCGTGAGCGCGTAAGCCAGCATAGAACTGTTGGGAATATCCCAGCCCATAAAGTGAATGGTCTTGGGTGCAACCGCTTCAAAAAACGGTGGAAATACTGCCACACCTATTACTAAGGAATGCGCGGAATTGGCGCAATCGAAATAAGTCCAAGCCCGCAGGATTTTAGGATTGTTGAGGGTGACCGGTTCGGAAAACCCGGCGTGGTGTAGGGTATTATTGGATGTTTCGTTTTGCATAAAAAAGTTAAAATATAATTGAAAAGTTTTTTCAATGAAAACCAAAGTTATATTTTGTTTTCATAACTTTCTAAATAGCTTTACGAAGATTTTGTAAAATGTCAATAAAACGATTTTTGATTCAATGAAAAAAGATATTTTTGATTTAAATGGAAAAGTTGCGCTCATTACGGGTGCCAGTAAAGGCATTGGCGAATCCATCGCTCGGTTTTATGCGGCTTATGGCGCAAAGGTGATCATCAACAGTCGCAAACAAGAGGCAGTAGATGAAGTCGCAACCGACATTCGTGCGGAAGGTAGTGAAGCTATTGGTGTGGCTGGTCAAGTGGGCAGTATTGAAGATTGTCAAAAAATATTTGATGCCGCTATGTCCGCCTATGGACGAATTGATATACTCGTCAATAATGCGGCGGCAAATCCTGTATTCGGTCCCGTTGAAAATACGGACGAACGAGCATTCAATAAAATTATGGATGTCAATGTCAAAGCCCCTTTTGAATTGGCGAAGATGTGTTTACCAATTATGCAAGCCAATGGCGGTGGTTCTATCATCAATATTTCGAGCATTGGAGGAGTGAGTCCAGAGCAAATGCTGGGTATTTACAGCGTGAGCAAGGCGGCTTTGATTTCTTTAACAAAAGTGATGGCTGCTGAATGGGGTAAAGATAATGTACGCGCTAATGTCATCTGTCCCGGACTTATCCAAACCAAATTTAGTCAAGCCCTATGGAGCAATGACCATATTATGAAGCACATGATGGCGCAGCTACCCCTCAGTAGAGTCGGCAAACCGGAAGAGATTGCAGGGTTGGCTTTGTTTTTAGCATCAGATGCTTCGAGTTATTGTACAGGCTCCGTTTTTATGGCTGATGGAGGATATTTAATCTAAGAAAAGATTGAATGAGTAAAGTTTTACGCATAAAAAAAGGAATGATTTTTTGAATCACCCCTTATAAAATTTAATACATTCTTGTTACTTAGTTATTAGTTAATCATACATTCTTGTTCATAGAGTTATATATTTTTACTTCATTATTTGCTCATTTAAAAGATAACCAACTCACAGATTACTCTGATTTTCACTTTAGATATTAATCAGGTATAACCCTTATTTAGCAAAAAGTCAAAGTAATCTGTTGTGTCGGAAAACTAAAAAAACTAAACTTCACTCTTTACCTATTATATTTGCTATCTTTAAATACTATGTTTAATACTATAATTTATTAAACCAAATTAGATTCACCTTTTTCAACGTTTTACCGTTTTTTGTATTTTAAATCTTCAACAAATCTAAAATAATAATTCAATATTGCATCTGACACAAAATAAAAGATAAAATCAACAAACGTTTGCGCAAACGTTTGTTGTTGATAACTTATTAAAAATGTTGATAAATAATTAAACTTTTTAATTGAAAAGAGCAACGATTAAGGATATTGCCAACATTGCTGGTGTCAATATTTCCACAGTATCACGAGCATTAAAAGACCATCCCGACATAGGTCTTGATGTGCGCAATAAAATAAAACGCTTAGCGGAAGAGCTCAACTACCATCCCAATTTGATGGCTGTGCAGTTACGCAAGCAAAAGAGTAATCTGATTGGACTCATTATTCCTGAAGCCTATATGTTTTTCTTCCCCTCAGTCATCAAGGGTATTTCTGATGCCATTCAAGAGTACGGTTATAAACTTTTAGTATTACAATCAGGTGAAAAACTGGAGCGCGAAATTGAAAACGTGCGTATCTGCTACGAAAACGGTGTGGATGGCTTATTGATGACATTAACAAATAAAACCGTTAATTTAAATCACCTCGACGAACTTCGTGAAGCCGAGGTGCCTGTTGTTTTATTAGATAAAGTGTTAGATGATTCAGGTTTCGATGAAGTGATTATTGAAGATGAGAAAGCAGCTCAAATGTGTACTGAATATCTGATTAAAACGGGCTGCAAGAACATTTTAGGTATATTTGGCAATGCTAATTTAATGATTACAACTAAAAGATTGACAGGGTTTTTGAATGCTATCAAAGCGCACCATCATGAAAATATAGAAGGTCATTACAAATTTGTAGAAGATACTTTTACGGCATGGCAGACTGTCGAGCAATATTTTGAAACCCACCAACCTGATGGTATATTTGCCATGAGTGATGAAATTATTGCAGGCGTCATTGCTGCTTTGAAGAAAATGAAAGTGTCTATACCTGATTGTTGCTCGGTTATTGGCATGAGCGACGGTTTTTTACCCCAAATCCTTGATCCACAAATAACTTATTTGCATCACGATGGCTATACACTTGGTAAAATGGCTGCGAATCATCTCATTCAAAAAATGAATAATAAATATAGCCCGACCAAGCATGAGTGTTTGGTTTTACCGACCGAATTAGTTGTTAAAGATTCAACTCGTTAAATATTAGCCGTTAGAATGCAAATAAGCTGAATATTGAACTTTAAAATCGTTCTAAATGCTTTAAATACTGAGGGGTAGTATTCATTAAATTATATTTTTTAAAATATATAAAATACCTTTTATAAATATTTAAAAAAAAACAATAATATTCACACTATAATTTCTAACTCACTAAAACTGTTCCCTATAATTATTTCGTAGATTTAAAAATAGACAATAAAACATTATTGTTTCACACTAAGTTTTCTACAAAATCAATTTTTTAAGACAATCCACTTCTTAAAATTGGTTTTAAAACTACCAAATCTAAATCCAATTTTCTTTTTCGGTGTAAGCCCCGAGAACCAATTATTTACGCTTTGCTGTATTCAGACAAAGGAGTATTCTCTTTGTTATCTTCACTGTATTTTATTAAATATTAACCAAATTCTAATTAAATATTAACCAAATTTCTAAATTTAAATTAATATGATGAAATTTCCAACTCTCAGAATGGCAGGTTTTATACTTGCCTTATGTTTGGTTATTATAGAAGCGAATGCTCAAAAAGCAAGTGCATCTGCCAATGACCTTATCCAAAATTCTCTACAAAAAGGTAAGTCTTTGAGCACCCGCTCCGCTCTTCAATATCATATCAATGATGATATGAATGACGAAGCGACAGGAATCCGACACATTTATGCTCAGCAACAAGTGAATGGTATTTATGTAAAAGATGCCTTGCTCGGAATTCACATTTCTGAAAAAAACGGAATGGTTAGCCCGGACAACCAATTTGTTGAGCCAAACGTCAACTCCTCTGCACCTTCTATACCTGCGGAGGTTGCTGTGCGTTTGGTGATGAATTTTATTAATATACCTCCCGCAGGAGATTTGACTCAGACAATGCAAACAGATGCCCCTGATAAACAAATGGCTTTTTCTAAAGGGTCTTTTGCAGCCGATGACATTAAAGTGCGGTTGATGTATGTTCAGAATCCAATTACAAAAATATTGGATTTGACTTGGGAAGTTCAATATTTTACAAAAGATCGTCAACAATATTGGGTGATGTATGTGGATACCAATAACGGTACTATTTTGAGCAAACAAGATCTTGTGCAGCATTGTTCTTTTGGTGATAGCCATGCAACGGATGCTTCAGAAATCGAACAACAAGTATTGAAATCTGAGCAAGATGCCCGCAATATGAAAGCGGCTTCTGCCATGGAAAGAGCCGTGGAAGCCAAAAAGAAGCCTGCAAAAACTGTCATCAGAGAATTGGGGGTTCCTGAAAATACCAACAGCTTTCAAAAAATGTTGACTAATACGAACATGGGCGGGCTACTCAACACGTATAAAGTATTAGCATTTCCAGCAGAAGCTCCTAACGATAATACTGCAACCAATACTCAAACACTTGTCACGACGGATGGCGTCGGTTTACCTGCTGCCAAACCTTTCGGATGGACGAATGACGGTACTGCTGAATACCCTTATACTCGTGGTAATAATGTTTGGTCATTCCAAGATCCCAGCCCCGGTCCATTGGGTGGTGCGCCAAGCCCTGACCCGACTCACTCTACCAAACCGACTTCACCAACTGGCATAACACCTTATGTTTATAATTACCCTTGGGATTTGTCTCAAGAGCCTGAGTTTTTCTCTACTGCCGATCCAAATAATCTCTATCCTAATCGAAATGCTGCGACTGTTAATTTGTTTTATGCCAATAATATGATGCACGATATATATTATGGTTTTGGTTTCAATGAGGTTGGTCGCAACTTTCAAGATAGTCAAAATGGTGCTGCTGTCGCAGGCGCTGGAGCTAACAAAGACGGTGTTTTGGCTCAATCTCAAGATGGTGGTGGTACGAATAATGCCAACTTCTTGACTTTAGCAGACGGTACACCAGGACAAATGCAAATGTATCTTTGGACAGCGGCTATCCCTGATAGCTTGGTTCAAATCTTAACTGCTACAGGCGGTACAGGCGCATATGGCACACCTATCAAGTTAGCCAGTTTGCAAGGAGCATTGTTCAATTCAGCCAATGAAACAAATCCAGCCTTCAATTTGGATTTGAAAGCACGACCAGTTGTTAATAAAAAATATGTTATCGTTGATAAAAATATTACGGCTGTCGGTACAGCTTCACAAGGTTGTGGTGCAGGAATGGGTGTAGGTTTAACAGCTAATAATGCAGCTGCCATTAGTGGTAATATTGTTTTGATTGATAGAGGAACTTGTTCATTCGTAGAAAAAGTGGATGGTGCTCAAAAATCAGGGGCAGCAGGTGTCATCGTAATTAATAATGACTTAAATAATCCTGATGCTTATTTAGCAATGGGCGGTTCTGACGCCACCATCAACAGCATCACTATCCCCTCAGTAATGATTAGCTATAATGCTGGTTTGAAAATTAAAAACTTTATCGCAGCGGGTGGCACTATCATGGGCTCTTTAAAACGTGATTCGGTTAAAACGCCTAAACGAGATGGTGATATTGATAATGTCATTATTGGTCATGAATATGGTCATGGTATTTCTACGCGCACCTCACCACAGACCGCAACAGGTGGCTCGCTTTCAGGTTCAGAGCAAGCAGGCGAAGGTTGGTCTGATTTCTTCGGCATGTATATTTCCATGACCAATGCTGATTTGAAACCAAGCTCTGCTACACCAGCCCATCCTAATGGTGTTTTAGTAGATCGTGGCATTGGTACTTATGTGTTTTATCAACCCTACTCGGGTGCGGGAGCAAATGGTATTCGCCCACGTAAATATTCAACTGATTTAGCAGTAAACGAATATACTTTCGCAGGCTCTACGAATGGCGGTAAGGGTATTGCTAATTCTGCTGAAATAACAGTGCCACATGGTGTTGGCTTTGTTTGGAACTCTATGCTTTATGAAGTGATGCAAAATTTAGTGGATTTATACCCTATCAATAATGACCCAACTATTTGCCCTAATAACTTTGCAGAAATTGCTACTAAAAATGCGGGCGGTAATAATATTATGAATAAATTGGTTGTGGAAGGCATTCGTAATCAACCTGCCAGCCCTACTTTCTTACAAGAAAGAAACGGCATTTTAAAAGCCGATACTTTGCTTTATAATAGTGCATTCTCTTGTGCGATTTGGAAAGGTTTTGCAAAAAGAGGTTTAGGTGTAGATGCTAAAGATGGTTCTAATAATTTGGGAGACGAAACAGATGGCTTTGCAGTGCCTTCTGCTTGTGCCCCTTCACAAGTATTTTATCAAATTAATAAAACGGCTACTCCTTCAGCCCCAAACGGTACAAGTGTAGCCTATACTATTACAGTAAAAAATACTTCACCTACAGGCACAACAGGCACCAATGTTACCTTTAGCGATGTATTGCCTACTAACACCATCTTTGATTCTTACACAGTGGTGAGAGGTACTGGTATTACCAACTATGTTTCAGGACAGCAAATTAATTTTACTGTTCCTACATTAGCTGCTAATGATAGCGTTGTAATCAATTTAAGGGTTACGGTATCTACCCCAACGACTTCTACTTTACTTAACACCTATGATTTTGAGGCTGGAACACAAGGCTGGACATCATCAGTTGGCTCAGGTGCAGGAGGTGTTGCTTCTGTTTTCTCTCGTAAAACTGCTCCTGGTACTACATCTGGTGCTCATGGCGGAACAGGCTATTGGTATGTCAACGATGGAACAAGCGGTGCTTCTGCTACTCTTACAAGCCCAACACTACCGATTGCTACAAACAGACAACTCCGTTTTTGGCATTCTTACGTAGTTGATGCTGGATATGATGGTGGTTATCTTGAATATACAACCGATGGCATTCAATGGGTTAGGGTTACAACTGGCGTTACAGAAAACACTTACACAGGCTCATTAAACGCTACTTTCAACCCTGTTTATGCCGGTTTAGCTTGGACAGGCGGTTCCGCTTATAAAGAATCGGCTTATAGTATTCCTGATGCTGCTACTCAGGTGCGTTTCACTTTTGCAGTAGATGCAGGAGGTAATGAAGCAGGCGTCGACGGCTGGTATATTGATGATATTCGTATTCTGAAAAGCCCTGTTTTTGTCAATAATACTGCTACAGTTGCAAGCCCTGCCGATGTCAATGGTGTAGCCCGAACTTCTTCTTCATTGGCTAAAACATTGGTTTTGCCCGGCCTCCCTAACTTGTCGCCGGTAGTTTCTGTACTCCCTTCTAATTTAATAGGAACACAATCCATAGGCGTAGTGGTTTCTGTAATTGAATTTAATAACAATCCTACTACTGCTGCTGTGACTGCCTATATTCCAAAGGACTCTAAGTATACGTTGAGTTTCAATCCAGTTGCTACAAATGTATCGGGGGTTGCCGTTCAAAATAGCCTTTGGACATTTGATGGCGTATCGAATTCCGGTTTCTATATACTCACAACCAATAGTGTCATTCCTGCAAGCGGTTTATCAAAATTTGGGCTTACAAGCACTTTCAACCCAAATAATCAAAAAGGAACTACGCTTGTTCAGGTCATTTTACTGGATAATACAGGCGGTGAAAGTATTGATGATAGTGGAGACAATCAGAATCAAACCCTGTTAATCTATACATTTTAAAATTAAAACAAATTTTTCAATCAGATTAAAATCAATAATAATGAAATATCTTAATTTAAAATATAGTTTATCTTGTTTAATGAGCTTATTCATCACTGTTCAGTGTTTAGCAGTTGCCAATCCGAGTGTTTTAGGAGCTGATGTTTCTCCTGCCCCTGTTGTTTATCCTGGTGGCACAGCAACTTTTCAGTTTCAACTCAATAATACCGGAACAGCTACCAGCAGTCAATTTGTAACAGTTGAAATCTCATTATCGAATTTGGACTTTGCCAATAGCACTTTTAATGTAGCTACGGATATTGCCCAAACTCAAGGAAATACACCATTTACATGGAGCTATAATGCAGGAGTAAAAACATTAACGGGCACTTTAAACGGCAATTTCGCTCAGTTATCATCTAATACTTTTCAAATTAGAAATCTGAATGTATTGAATTCAAATTCAGATATGAGTAATCCTTCAACTGGAGGAAACGTCAATGTCGTTGCGCCGGGTGCTGTAAATAGCAATCTTAATGATGATAACACGAATTC
>JAYTON010000582.1:0-1799 GCA_043747725.1 Saprospiraceae bacterium | reverse complement strand
TTTGTTGTCTTTAAATACTGTACCGTACTATTTTAAAAAAAGATTTTAAAAATCCATATAAAAGGTAGATTTTTGTGTTGCAAAACCAAAATCAATCTACCTCTATATGGAAAAAGTTATTCTAAGTACCATTTCAGAATATCTAAAATGGACACAAATAGTATCAAATTTATCTCGACAAAAGATGCTTCTACTGAGTTTATGTTCAATGTTAAAAAGTCGTTCAGTAGTCTTATCCGAATTAGCCGTTCATCTTAATGATAGTGTCAAAACCGCTTCTAATGAAACTCGTCTTCGTGATTTTTTTCGAGAAGTTGAGTTAGATTATACGGCTTTGGCAAAGTTTATTTTATCTTTTTTAATGTCTAATCCTGGACAAAAAATTCGTTTGAGTATAGACCGCACGAATTGGGAATTTGGCACACATTGCACGAATATACTTATGGTTACAGCCAGTAATGGCTCTTACAATATTCCACTTTTTTGGGAATTATTAGACAATAAAGGCGGTAATTCTAATAGCGACCAACGCATCAATCTATTGGAAAAATGTATTGATTTATTAGGTCCCCAACGCATTAGTATGATTGTCGGTGACAGAGAATTTATTGGACAAAAATGGCTTAAATTTTTGAAAATCAAGCAAATAGCCTTCTGTGTTAGAGTGCCAAAACATCATATTATTGAAACCACAGATGGACAAAAATATGAAGCGGAAGCATTGTTCAAAAAAAGAAAACAACCCGTTCGGCTTAGCCACTGTATGGTGGACGGCATTTGGGGTTGTGCAGTCATTAGCCAAGATGCCAAAGGAGACCTTTTGTATTTATTTGCAAGCCGTTTAAATGTCAATTTTTTAGAACAATTTTATAAAAAAAGATGGACAATTGAAACCATTTTTCAAGCCTTTAAATCTCGTGGTTTTAATTTAGAAGATACCTGAGATGGTCTAAAAAAACCGCACTAAAAAATCCATTAACTTTGTGTGATTATGGACAAAACAAGTGTAGTTAAAAAACGTCGTAAGTACGACGCAGGTTTCAAATCGGAAGCCTTAAAAATGGTAAATTCTGGTCGTAGCGTGAGCGAAGTCGCTCGCAGCTTAGAGATTGGAGAAAATCTTCTGTATCTTTGGAAAACAGAATTGAAACAATCTCATCCAGTTGATAATCAGCAACTTATTGCTGAAAACGAGCAACTTCGTAAGCAATTACGACAAGCCGAACAGGAACGAGATATTTTAAAAAAAGTTATCTCAATTTTAAACCCAAGGACTTGACGTTGCTTTATCAATTTATCGTTATGCTATCTAAAACATACTCTATATCATTGTTATTCAATATTTTAGAGATTTCAAAAAGTGCGTTTTATGCTTGGCAACGCAAAGAAAGTTACCAACGGAGCGTCGTAAAAGCAGTAAAATCTGCCCACGTCAAAGCCGTTTTTGAAGAACATCGTCGGCGTTATGGCACACGGCGCATTGTTGCCGAATTACAAGAGCAGGGCGTAAAAATTGGTCGGTATCAGGTGCGTTCTTTAATGGAACAGCAAGAATTAGTGGCGATTCAACCCAAAAGTTTTGTTCCTAAAACGACGAATTCTTTACATGGCTTGGGTCGAAGTCCAAATTTGTTACTTAACGCTGATGGCACTTATCGGAAACCAACGAAACCTCATGAGATTTACGTGGGGGATATTACTTATATTCCCTTAGTCAAGGGTGATTTTTTGTACTTAGCTACTTTTCAAGATATGTACACTCGAGTCATTGTTGGTTGGGAATTGATGGACAATATGAA
>JAYTON010000581.1:0-4619 GCA_043747725.1 Saprospiraceae bacterium | reverse complement strand
AATAAACCCGTTGAATATTACACTTAAGTATTGCTTGGATTGGAAATTTAAACATGCTTGAGAACAACATCTTTCCAATTTTTAAGTAGCGAAATATTTTTATACAGTATTTATTTTAAAAACTTAAAACAACACGCTGTGAATAAACAATTTTACACGAAGCTATCAACGTTGATGGCGACTTTGTGTTTCCCCATTTTGATATTCGCTCAGGATATTCACTATTCCAATTTTGGCTTCTCGCCACTCAATATCAATCCAGCACTTACAGGTGTTTTTGCAGGCGACTATCGCATCAATGGTTCTTATCGCGACCAATGGCATGGCGTGCCTGTATCATATAAGACCTTTTCGGGCTCTTTTGATATGCGATTAGGCAGCAGAGAGAAAGCCTTGATTGATAGGCGTTGGAGCGTCGGTTTGCTCTTTAACCATGATATTGCAGGTTATTCTCATTTGAGTAACGCCAATATTGCATTAGCGGCTTCCTATATTGCCCCCCTCAGTCAACAAGACTTTTTGACGGCGGGTGCATCATTAGGCTACCACCAAAGGAAATTTAGCACAGGCGATTTAACTTGGGATGACCAATATCGCAACAAGCAATTTGACCCTAATTTTGTTTCTGGCGACATTGATAACTTCGACCGTTCAAACACCTATGGTAATGTGGCTGCGGGTTTAAATTATCATCATCAAAAACCCAACAAGCGCAGTGCATTCGATTTGGGCTTGGGCTTATACAATCTCAATCGCCCGAATGTCAGTTTTATCAATGATCCTGAATATAAATTGCCTTATCGGGTTAGCCTTTATTCAGGCGTAAATTTGCAAGTCAGTTCTGCTTTTGATATTTTGCTCGAAGGTATAGGACAATGGCAAGGTCCACACCGCGAGTTGGTTGGAAGTGTAGGCGGACGGTTATATATTGAAGATAAGCCAACCAAGCAAATTGCCATACAATTAGGCATTACAGTCCGTGGGAAAGATGCTTTTTCACCACATATCGGCTTTATTTACAATAACTGGAAAGCAGCTGTGAATTTTGATTCAAATTTTTCAAAATTTAAAACGGCTTCCAACAAATTGGGCGGACCTGAAATTAGCTTGATTTATATTTTCTCGAAAGTGCCTCCAGGTACCTATTGCCCTATTTGCCCAACTTACTTATAATTATAAAAATAAACTTTAATCTTATTCCCCAATGAAATAAGATTAATAGTTCCGATAACAAACAACAACATCTTTAAAAATTCAGAAATGAACAGACATTACATTTTAATTATCGCATGTTTACTTTTTACAGCTTCAACTATTCAAGCGCAGATTGCTCAACTCAATCCTAAAATCGTGACTGTTCGGCAGTATGAAAAAGAAGCCAATAAGGCTTTTGAAATCCGCGATTACAATTCTGCCCTCGAATATTATTTGATTATCTTAAAAGACGAACCTACTCGCACTGATTTGTTTTGGAATACCGCAGAATCAGCTCGTCAAACCCGCCATTATACAGTGGCATACAAATATTTTGAGTCGCTCAATCAACCCGACCTCGCTAAAAACTATCCTCAACTCACTTTTAAAAGAGCGATGGTGAAAAAAAGCCTTGGCAATTATGAGGATGCAGTAACGCTTTTCAAGGCATATATAGCCAGCTCCCAAATTGCTGGCACCACGAATGCCAATGATTTTATCAAAGAAGCGCAAGCTGAAATTGAAGCTTGTGAGTGGGCAAAACCGATTGCTGAATCAAAACCTGCCTACGATTTGGTTCACCTTGATAATAATGTCAATTCTAATTATACAGACATTGCGCCTGTTCAATATGGCAATACACTATATTATACGTCGGCTTATTTTGCTAATGAGACCAATAAGCCTGTAACGCATATTTATAAATTAGATTCTAAGGGTAAAACCGAAAATTTAGATATTAATTCTACTGTAGATGGACAATATACAGCTCATTTTGCACTCAATACTGAGGGGTCACGTGTATATTACAACGTCGGCACCATGCGCAACAAAACGGATTTTCATGCTGAAATATACTACCGCGATAAAGACGCCAATGGTGTTTGGAAAGCACCCGTTCGTTTGCCCGATACCATAAATACCCAAATGTACACGGCTACTCAGCCTAATATTGGCTTCGATAAAGCCACAGGTCGTGAGGTTTTGTACTTCGTGAGTGACCGCCCAGGCGGTAAAGGCGGCTTGGATATTTGGTACTCTGATATTGATGCTCAAGGCAATGCAGGTATTCCGAAAAACCTATCGAATGTGAACACTGCAAAGGATGATATTACGCCGTTTTATTTCAATAAAGCCCAAATTTTATTCTTCAGTACTGAGGGGTATAAAACGATGGGCGGTTTTGATGTTTTTTATGTCAATAAAAATGAAACAGGTAATTGGTCAACACCTACTTCAGGCGGATTTCCTTTAAATTCAAGTTATGATGAAACTTATTACTCAATAAGTGGTGAGACGGGACGCTCTTATTTCGTTTCAAATCGCAAAGGAGGCAACTGTATCAGCCCAGATAAAGATTGCGTTTGCAACGATATTTACAATTATGACATCAAATTAGACTTGAAAGCAGAGACATTTTTGGCTACAACTGGCGAAGCACTCAAAGGCTGTCAAGTAGAATTATATGATGTTGATTCAAAGAAAAGCATTAATTTGATTCTCAACAATGAAGGCAATAATTTTGATTTTCCTTTAGATTTGAATAAAAATTACCGCCTTATCGGCATGAAAGAAGGTCATATACCTGATACCGCTTACTTTAATACAAACGGAATATGGCAAACAACTACTATCTATAAACGCCTTGAATTGAAACCCAATTTGAAACTCAATGTCTATGTTTTTGATAAATTAAGTCTTGTTCCACTGGATGGCGCGCAAGTAGATATGCGTGAAGCCAGTACAGGGAAATTAGTGCTTTCTGAAATTTTAAAAGGCAACTCTTTTACAACCAATAAAATAGAATTCGGCAAATCTTATTGGCTTTATGGCACTAAAGATACTTACATTTCAGATTCGAGCCTTTTGGTAATAGATGCTTACGGCACATCAAAACGATATGAGTACTCGGATTCGCTTTATTTAAAACCGTTCAATGGACTGCCTTTGACATTGTTCTTCGATGATGATCATCCTAATCCTCGGGCGTGGGATTCTATTACGAATCTGACTTACGACCAAACTTATAAAGGCTATATTCTCAAAGAAAAAGAATACTTAACAGCTTTTTATGGCGTCAAAAATGGTAAGGTGAGTTTTGCTCAAGCCAATGAAATTTCTAATTTTTTTGCTGACAGTATTAGAAATCACTATGCTAAACTGATGGAATTTTCAGTATTATTAGAGAAATACATGAAGAGGGGAAAGAATTTTGAAATTGTAATAGAAGGTTTTGCTTCGCCTTTAGCAGCTTCTGATTATAATAAACTGCTCACCTCTCGCCGTATCATTTCGTTGATAAACCATTTTCATGAATACAATAACCGTATTTTACATCCTTATATAAACAATAAAAAATTAGCCATCAGAGTCATTCCTTTTGGTGAATCCAAAGCACGTAAGGGCGTAAGCGATGATTTTAATGATAAACGCAACTCGATATACAGCGTGGCTGCAATGAGGGAACGCAAAGTAGAAATCAAAGAAATCAACCAATTGACAGATGAAGAAATGAAAAACCTGTCATTTTATGACCCTAAATCTTCACTCAATAGTTATTGGGATTTTGATAAATACCTCTCTTTTTTAGATAAAAGCCTTAGTCCTGAAGCCAGCCTTGAAGGGGGTAAATCTTTGACCCCGAAAGGTACTCCTAAAACAGGCACTTCTGTAACACCTGCCGAGTATTCGACGGTTGTGAAACCCAATAAGAATAATGCTGCAAAGCAACGCCACGAATTTGTATTGGTGGATACTTACACAGGGGAAATTATTACCAACGATGCAGAAGTAAAAGCCTTTGAATCGAATAATGATAAAAACATAGGTAAAGCAAAGCGTAAAGGCTCAAATTATCGCATTGATTTGGCTGGTGATAAAAATTATATCGTAAAAGGTAGTTCAACAGGCTATAATGCTGCGACAGCTACATTTTATGGCAATAATACTTCAGTTGTCACGGTGAGCGGAGATGTGGTACGCGATACATTGTTCCTCACGCCTTTCAATGGTTTGCCTTTGCCACTATATTTCAACAATGATAGACCTAACCCGAATTCCACTAAGGTAGTAGCAACGGAGACTTACGATAAATCTTACAAAGATTATTATGGTCAAAAACGCAATTTTATAAGTCAATATACTCAATTATTGGCAAAAAACGGTAGTGTACCGATGGCAATTAATGAAATGCAACAGTTTTTTGATACGGATATTAAAGTCGGTTTTGAAAAACTAACAGGCTATGTTTCAATTATGAAAACATATCTGAAAAAAGGTAAGCATATCGAAATCGTTATTGAAGGCTATGCTTCTCCTTTAGCCAATGCTTCTTACAATGAATATTTGACAAGCAGACGCATTAATTCTGTTGTGAAATTTTTGTCTTCTTATAGCAGCGGCTCTTTGAGCAAATATATCAAAAA